>CAZPWU010000239.1:0-4558 GCA_964590325.1 uncultured Anaerolineaceae bacterium
ACACCAAACGCCAGGCAAATGGCTTGTATCTCGGCATCCGATAACCCCTCACCGAGTTCCCCATTTGTCAGGTTCATATACTCATACTTCGCGCCTGTCTCAGCATATTCGATCCGGTCGGAGGCATTTTTAACGGATGTATCCGAGCGAGCCACGACCCCATGTTTACCCCATATCACAATGCGATGGGAGCGTAAGGCTTCAACAGTCGCCTGCATGAGCTTATTCGAGCCAGGCACAGTAAATGAGATACAGCCTACGCCTTCTGGTAGCTGTACGATCAACTCCGGCTGCCAGCGCAGGATATGGCGGTTTAGATAGACCTCATCCTGGTAGCGTGGGACATGGCTCAGGTAAGTCAGGTGTGGGGAATGCTTTTATATTTACTTGACTAGACTGCCATCAACAGAACCATCTGCTGATAGGCCTCATCCCATTTGCTCATATCAACGGGTTTAAAGACTCCTGGTTTAAAAGACTTGCGTATAATCGATCGCGCCTCCTGGAGAGAACTTACATAACCCAATGCAATGGCTTGCTCGAGGATGTTACCGGTCGCAGTAGCCTCCACTGGGCCTGTAATGACCACTCGCCCGGTAGCATCAGCGGTAAACTGGCTGAGCATACGGTTCCTTGAACCCCCGCCAACGATATGGATCGGTTCCAGACGATAACCTAACAGCTCCTCGAGCTGATCTAAGACCCAGCGATATTTCAGTGCCAGGCTTTCCAATGCACAGCGCACAAATGCTCCCTTGCTGTCTGGGATAGGTTGTCCATGCTTTTTACAATAATCACAGATCCGGGTGGGCATGTCACAGGGATAAAGGAAATCCGAAGCGTCTGGATCGATCAATGACCGGAAGGATTCAGCCTGAGCAGCCATATCGGTCAACTTATCATAGGAATATTCCTTGCCCTGGCTTGCCCACGTTCGACGACATTCCTGCACCAGCCACATACCTGTTATGTTCTTTAGAAAACGGAAAGTCCCGTTGACTCCACCCTCGTTGGTGAAGTTCAATGCCAGGCTCCGGGAGGTAACCACGGGTTCGGTAATCTCTGCCCCCATTAATGACCAGGTGCCGGAGCTTATATAGGCAAAATGATCATTTTCCGCCGGGATTGCGGCAACTGCCGAACCGGGATCATGACATGCAGGTGCAATAACTGGCAGGTCCGTCAACCCGGCTTCTCGAGTAACTTGCCCAAGTACTTTGCCCAATACTGTTCCCGGAGGGATAATCTTAGGGAAGATATCGGTCGGGATATTTAATTTCTCAAGCATGGATAGCGCCCAATCTCCCTGGCGTGGGTCGTAGCATTGGGTTGTC
The DNA here is from genome assembly GCA_964590325.1 of uncultured Anaerolineaceae bacterium. Classification (GTDB taxonomy): domain Bacteria; phylum Chloroflexota; class Anaerolineae; order Anaerolineales; family UBA4823; genus CAZPWU01. The sequence continues at coordinate 1,335 of CAZPWU010000239.1, forward strand.
GTGGCGATGGTAAATTCGCAGACTTTCTCCCCTGTCAGCCAGTAATTCAACAAATCAGGTATCGTCAAGAAGGTATGGGCAATCTGAAGGGTCGGTGACTGCTGGATAACCATCGAGAGTAGCTGGTAAAGCGTGTTGATTTGCATGAATTGGATCCCGGTTGCCTGGTAAATCGCCTCACGGGGAACCCGTTGAAAGGCTTCATTCAGCATCCCCTCCGTCCGGCTGTCACGATAATGGTGCGGGTTAGCGATTAATGCTCCCTTCCGGTCTAATAAAGCGAAATCTACCCCCCATGTATCCAGGCCCACGCCAACCAGGTTTGTGCCCTGGTTGTGTACAGCCATGGTAATCGCTTCCTGGATCTCTCTCCATAGCCGCATCACATCCCAATGAAGGCCATCGGGCAGATTGATGGGTTGATTCGGGAAGCGGTGAATTTCAGATAATCGCAGCAGGCCAGCATCCAGCTCCCCCAAGATGGCACGACCGCTTTCCGCACCTAAATCCAAGGCCAGGAAGTTCAAAGGCTTGGCCATATCGTGTCACCTCCGTTATCGACTCGCCCATAATAACCCACGGCGGACTATCTCGCGAGCTTCAGGTACGTTGAAATCACTGGCTACATGGCCGAGTGAGCAGTAGAAAACCTTCCCAGCTCCCCATTTGCGTTTCCAAACAACCGGCATCACGGTCCCATCGATCCAAGGAGCATGGTCTCCATTAAAGGTTGTGACTGCCAGGACCTCGTTCGATGGATCAATATGCAAATAATACTGTTCGGAGTGCATCTTGAAATCAGGCAGTCCGGCAGTGATTGGGTCATCGGGTCTGGTTATATGGACTGAATAATCAATCACACCGCCCGGGTGGGCTACCCACTGCCCTCCGACCATAAATTGGTAATCTGTATTGTTGCGAAAGGAATCCCCAGCCCCACCGTGCCAGCCACCGAATCCCACCCCGCTTTTCACGGCCTCAAGCAGACCGGATTGCTGCTCTGACGTAATCGTCCCCATCGTCCAGACTTGGACAATCAGATCGTAAGATTTCAGTCGGTTAATATCCAGATAGGTATCGAGTGTATCGCTGATATCCACGGTATATCCGGCTTGGCGAACCAGTGGTGTAAATATATCTACACACTGCTTAGGTTCGTGACCATCCCACCCGCCCCAAATAAACAATGCTGTTTTCATAGTTTCCTCAGATACTGGCAACTCTTCTCAACCGCAACCATGATATCGGTGGCGCAGCTATCAAATTCAACGATCAACCATTCCGTAGCACCTTCGCCAGCCTTAATGATTGCGGGGACTTCCAGCGATCCATCGCCAACTGCCACATTTGGCTTCTCTTTAACCGCTGGACCATCTTTGATGTGCAGTAAAGGTGCGCGTTTCCCGAGCTCCTTGACCACTATAGCTGGATCGACCCCGGCAGTCTTCACCCAATAAGTATCAACCTGGAACTCAACAGTAGGGTCAAGATATTCAAGCATGACCTTATAAGGATAACTGCTCTCAACTTTGAGGTATTCCCACCAATGGTTATGGATCCCCAGAATCAAGCCATTGGCGCGTGCTAAAGCATTCGCCTTATTAAACTCCTCGCAAGCCCTTTTCGTTTTATCCAGCGTCTCGAAGCGATCGGGACCATAACCCGAGACAATCCGTTTGCTGTTTAACTGCGACATCATTTCCATCGCTTCTTTTAACTTATCGCCGACAGGCGGAGGGAAGATATGCGCGCTGGTGACGCTCAATCCAAGTTTCTTAACCAGCTGAGTAGCTTCACTCAGGGTAGTTCCAGGAAAGTCGCCAGTTTCAATTCCCTCATAACCCATCGCTGCGATCCTCCTGATTGTTCCGGCAAAATCCTTGGGGAGCAGGTTGCGAACAGAATAAAGTTGTAAAGCAATTTTTCCTGACATAAACATGATCTCCTTTGATCATTGATATGGATTGAGCGGTATGGATTCCCGGATTTATCTATAATCTGAGGTATCTCCCGTCCAAGTTAAAAACCTTAATATTTTATAATCACCTGGCGCTCAGTTTGCGCCGACTTGATTATCGCGTCGCAAATAACGGCATTTCTATAACCGTCCTCAAAGGTTGCTCCATAGGGCGCTACATCTTTATTATTTACGATCGCGTCTAAAAGATGGGCAATCTCATGCACGAAGGCATGTTCCCATCCGATAATATGACCGTGTGGCCACCAGTTCTCCCAGAATGGGTGGTAAGACTCTGACACTAAAACATCGTGGAAGCCCTGCGTCTCCTTCGGTGCTTCGCCCTTCCAAAAGACCTCCAGCTCATTAAGCCGCTCCAGGTTGAAACGCAACGATCCCTTTGAACCATTGATCTCGACGACCATATGGTTTTTTCGCCCAGGGCAGAATCGCGAAGCCTCCAGAGTACCCACTGCCCCGTTCTCAAACTCCACAGCAGCCACAAAGGCGTCATCAACTTCAACTTTCCCGATGCCCGAACCATCTGGCAAGGGTCGTTCCTTGATAAAGGTTTTCGCCATCGCAGAAATCCGTCGCGGCTCACTGACCAGGAAGCGCGCCAGGTCAATGACGTGAGAGCCCAGATCACCTAAAGCACCGCTGCCGGCCACGTTTTTTTCCAATCGCCAGTTCAAAGCAAAATTCGGATCAGTGATCCATTCTTGCAGGTAGATCCCACGGAAGTGATAGATTTCACCCAGTAATCCTTTATCGATCAGGTACTTCACTTGTCGGACGGCCGGTACAAAACGGTAGTTATAACCTACCATATTCTTGACACCTGCTTTCATAACAGCTTCAAGCATGGCTCCGGCTGCTTTAGCCGAGGGTGCCAACGGTTTTTCACATAATATATTTTTCCCCGCACGTGCTGCAGCAACACAGGGTTCGAGATGGGTATTATTCGGGGCGCCATTATCGAACAGGCTGATACGATCATCCTTGATCACCTGATGCCAATCTGTGGAATAGCTCTCATATCCATATCGCAGAGCTGCTTCTTTAACAGCCTCTTCATTCCGCCCGGAGATGATGATCAACTTCGGAATGGCAGGTGGCGGATAGATCATATAGGGGATTTTCTTATAAGCATTGCTGTGAGCTTTCCCCATGAAGGCATAGCCTAGCATTCCTACCCCAATCTCTGGCACGGGCTTGGTGGCTTTCGCTCCTGCCATCGTCACGAAACCAACCTCTTCAGCCATCA
>CAZPWU010000240.1:0-4550 GCA_964590325.1 uncultured Anaerolineaceae bacterium
ATTCGCGGTGGGCGGTGATAGCTCCGGCCAGTCCAGGTGTGGCGTTGTAAACCAGGCGGATGCGGTCGGCGATATCAAGCTCAGCTTGCTTGCGCATGTCCTGTACACGGCGCACGAACTCCCGTGCCAGACCCTCGCGCACCAGCTCGGGTGTCAGGTCAGTCTTCAAGGCACACAGGCAGGCGCCTTCGGAGGCAACCGTCAGCCCGGCGCGGGCCGTGGCACGCACTTCCACCTCCTCCGGCAGGATTTCCAGGGTTTCGCCGGCGACGGTTACCTGGATAGGCCTGCCGTCCAGCAGTGTCCGGGCTACCTGCTCGGGATCCATCGCCAGGATTGTGTCGCGAATAGCCGGCATCCGGGCCTTATACTTTTGCCCGAGCTGCCTGGGCAGTGGGTTAAGGCTGTAGGAGACCGCCTCACCAGCCGAACCCAGTGCGCGCACCTGCTTGACATTCAGCTCGTCAGCTAGAAGGTCAGCGTACTGTTCAAGGACACGCAACTCGGGTGCACTACCCACCGCAAAAGCTGCCTCGGAAAGCGGCTGGCGCACTTTGATGGCTGCCTGGTTGCGGGCAGAGTGACCCAGTGAAGCCAATTTCACCACCAGCTCCATATCGGCGTTCAAACCGTCGTCGATGCGCGAGTCGTTGAAGATAGGCCAATCGGTCAGATGGACCGATTCGGGTGCCTTAGGGTCGGTAGAGCGGACCAGGTTTTGATACATCTCTTCGGCCAGGAAGGGCATGGTTGGGGCTAACAGCTTGCTCAGGGTAACCAGCGCCTCATAGAGCGTGGCATAAGCGGCGTTCTTATCGGCGTCCGATTCGCTTTTCCAGAAACGCCGGCGCGAGCGCCGGAGGTACCATTTAGATAGGCTGTCCACAAAGACCTGGATGGGCCGGGTAGCTCCAGTTACATCGTAGGTCTCCAGGGCGGTGGTCACATCCCTCACCAGGGCATGCAGCTCGGAGAGCAGCCAGCGGTCCAGATCGCTGAAGCTGTAGGTCAAGATGGAATCTTGACCAGCTGATGACCAGTTGTCCAGGTTGGCGTAGGTCACGAAAAATGAGTACACGTTCCACAGGGTGAGAGTGAAGTTACGCACCACCTCACCGACCAGGTCTACCGAGAAGCGCCGTTCCTGCCCGGGTTGACCCGCTGTGTACAGGTACCATCGGAAGGCATCGGCACCATGTTCGACCAGCACGTCCCAGGGGTTGACGGTGTTGCCGTGCGATTTGGACATCTTCTGGCCCTGGTAATCCAGCACCAGTCCGAGGCAGATGACGTTACGATAGCATTCACTCTCGAAGAGCAAGGTGCTGATAGCGTGCAGTGAGTAAAACCACCCTCGGGTCTGGTCGACTGCTTCGCAGATGAAATCGGCAGGGAACTGTTTCTTGAATATCTCCTGATTCTCAAAGGGATAGTGCCACTGAGCGACCGGCATAGCCCCGGAGTCGAACCAAACGTCGATCAGCTCGGGGACACGGTGCATCGACCCGTTGCACTCGGGGCAGGGGAACTGTATCTCATCCACATAAGGCCGGTGTAGGTCCAGAAGCTGCCCCGAACTTGAAGGCTGAGCGAGATCGCGCCCGACCCGCTGCGACAGATCAGCGATTGAGCCGATTGCTAGCTGGTGGTGACAAGTCTGGCACTCCCAGACGGGTAAGGGCGTGCCCCAGTAACGTTCACGGCCCAACGCCCAATCCACGTTATTCTCCAACCAGTTGCCGAAGCGACCTTCCTTGATGTGTTCTGGAACCCAGTTGATGCGCCGGTTGAGTTCAACCAGCTTATCTTTATACTGGGTGGTGCGGATGTACCAGGTACTACGGGCGTAATACAGCAAAGGCGTAGAGCACCGCCAGCAGAAAGGATAGGTGTGGGTGTACGTCTCCGAGCGGTAGAGCAGCCCGCGCGCTTGCAGATCCTGGATGATCATTGGGTCGGCGTCTTTGACGAACAGCCCGCGCCAGGGGCGCACCTCGGGGATGAACGTACCATCCGCACCGACTGTCATCAGGATGGGCAGGTCGTACTCGGCGGCTGCCTGCATATCCTCGGCGCCGAAGGCCGGGGCCATGTGCACCAGACCGGTGCCGTCCTCGGTGGTGACAAAATCCTCCATCACAACATAGTAAGCGGGCTTATCGGGTATAAGGAAAGTGAACAGGGGCTTATAGTGCAGGCCTTTGAGCTTCTTACCCTTGAAGGTTTCATAGACCTTTACATGCTCATCGCGGAAGACTTTTTCCACGAGGGGTTGTGCCAGGATCAGTTTTTCACTACCGCCCTCGGGCAGGTCGTGTTCGACAATGACATAATCCACATCCGGATGAGCTGCCACTGCTACATTGCCCGGCAGCGTCCAAGGAGTGGTCGTCCATACCAGGAGAGAGGTGCCCGGGTCCTCAACCAACGGCATGCGCACGAAGACAGATGGGTCAACCGCCTGGTCGTAACCCAGCGCTACCTCGTGGTCGGAGAGTGGTGTACCGCAACGTGGGCAGTAAGGTACCACCTTGTAGCCCTGGTAGAGCAAGCCCTTATCCCAAAAGGTCTTTAATATCCACCACACCGATTCGATGTATTCATTGGTGTAGGTGATGTATGCATCTTTAAGGTCAACCCAAAAAGCAATGCGGTCGGTCAGCTTCTCCCAATCCTGGATATAGTCAAAGGCCGACTTACGGCATAGCTCGTTGAAACGGGCAATGCCGTATTCATCGATCTGCCCCTTCGAGGTGAAACCCAGGCGCTTCTCGACTTCCAGCTCCACCGGCAAACCATGGGTGTCCCACCCGCCGCGCCGGACGACGTGGTAGCCGCGCATTATCTTATAGCGAGGGAAGATATCTTTGAAAGCGCGTGCCAGCACATGGTGGACACCTGGGCGACCGTTGGCGGTTGGTGGTCCCTCGTAAAAAACGAACTCCAACCCCCCGCGGCGCCTTTCGTCGGATTTCTTAAGGATATTCTGCTCTTTCCAGAATCGCAGCACTGCTTCTTCCATGCTGACGACATCGAGCTTGGGTGAAACGGGTATGAACATGGAACCTCCGAATACAATGTAATTGGGCAATCAGATAATCTGGTAATGAGACCCAATAACCTGATAACTTATTGCCTGATTACCTTTATTTAAGAAAAAACCTCTCGTCCCAAGTCAGGGACGAGAGTGAGAACTGGCAGATTTAGATAACCTGCGTTCCTGGTACTCCCGCGCTACCACCCCGGTTCCCGCATTTTGGCGGGCATCTCAGTCGAGTACAGATAGGTCAGTTATCAGTAAATATACTGAATATTCTTCACTGATCACTATCTTTATACTCGCGTCCCGCTAACGGGGAACGGATCCGGCTTGCTTACTGCCAGCCGTGTTATGACCAGGTTCAGCGTACGGCTCCGGAAGGATTTTCAGCCTGCCCGTCTGCCCCGGCTTACACTCTGCCCGGGTTCGCTGCCAGTTCAGCTCAGGCTTACTCGTTTCCATCATCGCCTTTATAAAGATAAATTGGGTAACCACTCAGCCTTGACCGTAGAGTTATCTCTATTGCGAAAGCTTTAGCCTGAGTAGTTTCTAAATTGGCATGATTATGCCACAAGTTGTAAGCCAGGTCAACAAGATTTGTCTATACCTCAACCTCGCGGTGCAAGATACCCTTTACCAGCATAAGCACCAGGAACGAGGTGCCCACCAGGATGACTGAGAGGGTCAAGGCCGTGTCCAGGTTGAGCTCAAAGCCCAGGTAAATCGCCAGCGGCATGGTCTGGGTGCGACCTGGGAAATTGCCGGCAAAGATGATGGTCGCGCCGAATTCGCCCAGCGCCCGTGCCCAGGTCATCACGCTTCCGCTGAGCAGTGCCACCCAGGCCAGCGGCAGGATTATGTAACGAAAGGCCTGCCAGCCATCGGCGCCATCTAACGAGGCTGCCTGTTCGAGCTCGGTGTCAATGTCGGCAAAAGCGATGGTAGCAGCTTTGATGTAAAACGGCGCGGCGACAAAGGTCTGCGCCATGACGACGGCTGCCGTGGTAAAGGGGATATGGATGCCGGCTGCATCAAGCGCTCCGCCCAGCAGGCCGCGCCGTCCAAAGGTTATCAGCAGGGCGACCCCGGCTACAGCAGGGGGTAGCACGGTGGGTATATCGATCAGTGTGTCGATCACGCGCGGGAGAGGAAAGCTGTGATGGGCCAACGCATAGGCCAGGGGTGTGCCGAGGAGGATCGTCACCAGTGTGGTCACCAGGGTCGTGACCAGGCTCAAAACCACCGCCTGTAAGACCTGCGGGGAACTGAGGTTGTCAGCCAGGTGAGATGGGGACGTACGCAGGAACAGGGCCAGCAGAGGCAGGCTGAAATAGATCAGGAATGGCAGGCTCAAGAGCCGCCACAGCCTCCGCATACGCGGTCTGGCAGGGAGCGAGCGCGCCGTCCAGGGAGGTGATGGCTGCGCCATCCTATTTCACCGGGAAGAAGCCGTGGCTCTTCAAGATGGCCTGACCTTGTGTGGACAGCACAAAGTCCACAAAGGCATTGG
>CAZPWU010000241.1:0-4540 GCA_964590325.1 uncultured Anaerolineaceae bacterium
GGGTCCTGCCTCGATGCCAGCCAGGCCGTTCTTAATGCCCATCAAGCAGCCGACGTTGCCGGAGTTGCAGTCGGTGTCCCAACCCGAGGTGTTGACGATCATCAGCGACTTTTGGAAGCTGTCGTCGCCGTAGAGCAGCGCCATGATCACCAGGGCGTGGTTCGGCACCATGTGGCAGTTGCCGCCGTATTTATCGTAGCCATAGTGCTCGACGATCTTCAGGCGGGTCTTGCGCCAGTCCGCCTCGGCGGCGCGCCATTCGCGCAGGTCGCCGATCAGGCGGTAAATGATTGCATCTTTAGGGATGAATCCCACGGCGGTATCCAGCAGCTTGTGGATGTCGGGTTCGACGAAGGCCTGCGCTTCCATGGCGGCGATGACCTGTGCGCCGTAGATGGCCTCGCCGTCGTGGCTGACGGAGGCGGCCCGGCGTGCCAGGTCGGCAGCCAGCTCGGGGTTGCCGGGCGCCACCATCGCCCAGCCGTCGATGAAGATCTGCGCGCCGATCTGCTCCGCTACTACCTTGCCGTTGAGGGCGATGGAGCCGCTGCGCGGCGCCGGGATGCCGCTCTTCAGGCGCAGGTAAGCGGTGTGCTCGGTGGACTGGCCCAACCCGCCCCACCATAAGACGGCACGGTTCTCGATAAGGTAGTTCAGCCAGGTCTGCCCGATCTGGGCGGGGGTCAGGTCGCGGCGGTTGCCGTAATCCGGCAGGGCGCGTAGAAAAGTGAACGTCCCGGCGATGTCGTCGTCGGTGACGATCAGCGGCACCTTCAGCTTCTCGTGGACGTAGTAGGTGATCTCGCCCAGCTCGGCCATCAGCCGCTCGTAGGTCCAGCCCTCGAAGGGGCGGCCCAAATAGACGCCGATGATCTTTCCCAGCACGCCGGCGTAAACCCGTTCGGTGTAGTCAGGGGGGATTGACATGGTTTTAATCCTTTCGATTGCCTGATATCAGGTGACTGGCACTTATCAAATGCCAATCACCTATTTTACATTATCCCTGTTAGCAATGGCAGGGAAATTGCGATTTTATCCCCTTCTCTCCTCCTCGGGGTTCTAGGGCGGGGATAAAGGGGTGAGGGATCGCCAATATACGACCCTTTCCACGGTAAATCCCAGAGCCCATATTCCCTCTATGCCCGGAATATGGCATAATACGGTATAAGACGACACTTTTTTAATTTTTGTGTGTTTAAGATAGGGAAAGTACGGGTGGGAAAGGAGGGGCGTTCATCGGATGGGATTCGACCCACAGGCGATCATCAATAGCCGCTTGGGAATTGGCCTGGCATTATTTTTAGGGCGCAGCGTCCCACCGGGTTCGGGCTATCGCCTGGCCTATTTTGTGGCAGACCGGATTGCCTCGCGCAAGAATTGGAGAATGGTCAAGGCATTTCGGGTGAACCAGTGGGTTGTTGGCGGAGAAAAGTTTAACCGCCAGGAGCTCGACCAGGCTGTGCAAGAGACCCTCCACAATACCGCTCACTCGATCTATGAGCTATATCATTATGTACATGAGCCGGCTGCAGTGGCACGCTTGTTCCCTTTCAATCCTCTTGGGCGTCAATTTGTTGAGCGCCAGGCGGATAAAAAAGAAGGTGCCGTAGTCGTCGGTCCGCACATCGGTAATTTTGATTTAGCCCTGCAGGCTTTACAGTCGGTCTACCTGCAGGGTCTTTGCTCGATGGTGTTGACCTTGCCCGATGTGAGCGAAGGCGGTTATCAGTGGCAATATGAGATGCGTAAGAGCACTGGAATGGAGATCGTCCCCACCACACCCGCCACCCTTCGCCAGGCTGCGGAGCGATTGCGCGCGGGTGAGATTGTTCTGACCGGTTTGGACCGGCCTATCCAGGCCGAGAAATATCGCCCGCGATTTTTTGGGCGACCGGCTTCGCTGCCTGTCCACCATATATACCTGGCGTTGATAGCGCGCGTGCCGGTGTTTGTGGTAGCTACCATGATGCAAGCCGACGGCACCTACCACTTCCAGGTCTCGGAGCCCATCACCATGATCTCACATCCGGACCACGGTATGGAAATCATCATGAACGCAGAGGCTGTTTTACGGGTGGCTGAAGATTTCATCCGCCAGGCACCGCAGCAATGGTCGATGCCTTTTCCAGTCTGGCCCGAATTAATGGACCAGGTGCCATAGAATATCTCAGGTGAAATATGCGTGATATTAAATCTCATCAAAGAGTGAATGACATCCTGTTGGGTCCGCTCGAGAGGCCGGCTTTGAGATGGCTCGCTGCGCATACGCCTGCCTGGGCGAATCCGGATGTGATGACCGCAGTAGGTGTTTTCGGGGCGGTGCTCGTATTTTTGAGCTATTGGCTGACCAATTACAATAAAAATTTTTTGTGGCTTGCCAGCCTGGGCTTTGTGATTAACTGGTTTGGAGACAGCCTGGACGGCACCCTGGCGCGCTACCGGCATATTGAACGCCCGAAATACGGATTCTTCGTCGATCACACAGTCGATTCCTTCAACAGTGTCTTGATATTCCTTGGGCTCGGGCTCTCGTCCTACGTCAGCTTTGGGGTTGCCTGCCTGGCATTGATCGGATACCTGCTGATGTCTATCCTGGTGTATGTACGCACCTGTATTATGGCAGAATATAAGATCTCATTTGGCGGTTTTGGGCCAACGGAATCTCGTGTGATTGCCATGATGGTCAATACTTTGATCTATTTTACTGGCAGTCCAACGATCACGTTGCCGATCGGGGAAGTACGTATTTTTGATTGGATTGTGGCTGGGATTACCGGGATCCTCTTTTTGCTCTTCATCGGTCAAACCCTGAGGCAGGCCAGAGAGCTGGCCAGGCTGGGAGAATGAGATGACGGCTACTCCTCGCATCCGTCTGGTGCATTGAACGCCGCCGAGGCACAGGATCGCGCCGCCCGGCTGCAGGCTGCTGGTTATGAGGTCGACTTTGACCCGCTGACCCCTGCGGCTTTACGTGCGCTGGGGCAAGACTCTCCTGGGGCGATGGTCATCGATCTCTCCCGGCTGCCTTCCCAGGGCAGAGACGTCGGCCTGGACCTTCGGCTGTATAAATCCACCCGGTTGATCCCGTTGGTCTTCATCGAGGGCGATCCGGATAAAACAAGCCGCATCCGGGAGCTTTTACCGGACGCCAGCTACACCACCTGGGATCAGATCGATGAAACACTCCAGCGCCTGCTCGCTCATCCTCCACAGAATGTGGTGGTGCCTGAATCGAGCTTTGCCGGTTATGCAGGAGCACCTCTGGTCAAGAAACTTGGCATCCGCGCTGGCTCCGTGGTTGCATTAGTCGATGCGCCGACGGGTTTCGAGAATGTCCTGGGGGATCTGCCGGAGGGCGCCCGTCTACAGGTTCAGGCTGAGCTGCCTTGTGACCTGATGCTCTGGTTTGTTAAAACCCTTAAAGAGCTGGAGGGGGATATCGACCGGGTAACCGCAGCTATCGGTAAAGATGGGCTGTGGATCATCTGGCCGAAGAAGGTCTCCGGGGTCGTCACCGACCTGACTCAAAACGTTGTCCGAGCCGCAGGCCTGGCAGCGGGTTTGGTGGACTACAAGATCAGCGCCATTGATGAAACATGGTCTGGCTTAAAATTCACCCGGCGAAAAGCAAAATAATTGCGACAATCGCCCCGCGTTCCGGCAGCGACGGCTGCGCGCCCATCTTGGTCGTCGCCAGCGCTCCGGCGGCATTGCCCCAGCGCACAGCCTCAGCGAAGGGCTTGCCCTCCGCCAGAGCCACGGCGAACCCACCCAAGAAGGCATCCCCGGCGGCGGTGGTGTCCACCGGCGTCACCTCGAAGGCCGGCACCAGCCGGCTCTCCCCCTTGTAAAGATACAGCGCCCCGCGTTCACCCAGCGTGACCACGACTGCCTCGGCGCCCATCTCCTGCAGCCTGGCAGTGGCAGCCACGACCTGAGGTATATCCTCCACCGGCAGCCCCGTCAGCAGTGATGCCTCGCTTTCGTTGGGCACCAGCACATCTACGTTTCGCAGCAGCGCCTCGGGCAGCGGTCGAGCCGGAGCCGGGTTAAGGATCACCCTAACCCCGTGGTCTCGGGCGATCTCAGCCGCCTCGCGCACCGTCTCCAGCGGGCATTCGAGCTGCAGCAGCAGGGCGTCCGCCCCAGCGATAGTAGATTCGGCCGAGCGGATATCCTGCGGCGACAGGTGAGCGTTGGCCCCCGAGCACACCACAATGCTGTTCTGACCCCTCTGGTCGACCACGATGATCGCTACGCCGGTAGCCGCGCTGGGGTCCTGGAGCACATGGGAGCTATCCACCCCCGCCTCGCCCAGCGCCTGCAGCAGGGGGGCAGCGAAGGCGTCCTGCCCCACCCGCCCGACCATCGCGACCTGCGCTCCCATCCGTCTGGCGGCCACAGCCTGGTTGGCGCCCTTGCCCCCCGGGAAAGTCTGCAGGTCGCCCCCCAGGATCGTCTCGCCGGGCTGTGGGATGCGCTCAGTGCGCGTCACCAGGTCCATGTTCAAGCTGCCGACCACCACAATGCGTGCGGGCAT
>CAZPWU010000242.1:0-4539 GCA_964590325.1 uncultured Anaerolineaceae bacterium
GTCCGGATCGAGCATGTTGTTCCACACACCGACCTCCGCCAGCAGCACATCGTGGCGGGCGAAGGCTTCTCGGATGGCCTTGATGCGCTCCGGCTGGTCCAGGGATACGGGCGGGCACACCGCAGCCGAGTAACCCGCATCGAGATACGCCCGGGCGATCTCATCCGGGTCATCGCTCTTCGTCTCAAGATATACACCAAGTCTCATATCTTTCCTCCAGGATTAACCACTCGACCCTCGTGTCGTTGCGAGACCCGTCGGGTCGAAGCAATCTCGCCTTTTTACCCGGCGTTGGATTGCTTCGCACAGAACGCTCGCAAAGACACTTACCTACTTATTTATCTCTTTAAGAAATGCCTCCGCTTCCTCCCTGCCCATCTCTTTCTGGACATATAGGGCAAAGCCGCGCCCACCCAGCTCGCGCACGACGGTCTGTGCCCCCTCCGGGCTGACGAATAGCTGGCACAGCTTACCTCCATCGCGGATGCGCTTGAGCAGCGGTAGCCATTCCTCCGGCGGTGGAGCGCCATCTCCCGGGATCCATTGGATGCCGCGCAGCCGCTCCAGCGACAGCAGCATCTCCAGATGGGGGATCTCCCCTTTGCCGTCCAGGTGATAAAAGCCGTGCTCCAGCACCTCGCAGCAGGCTGCCAGGTCGGGCAACACGTATCGCTCGAACATCGGCGGCGAGATCATGTAGGAGAAGTCGCTCTGCAGCATGTAGCAGCGCTGCGGCGACCAGATCGGCGCCCAGGGGGTGGTCCCCCTCCCGGCAGTGCACACGATGCGATACAGCTCGTCGTAATAGCGCAGCCACAGGCGGGTGATCTCACCCGTCAGGCGCCTCACCTCCTCGGGGGCGTCATACAGGTCGAGCAGGAGCTGCTGGGTAGTACGCAGCGAGGCCAGGATATCCAGGTTGCCACCCAGGTCAGTGATCGCCATGCACACGTGGTCCCCCCAACGGCTCACCGCTGCCCGGGTCAGCTCCAGCACCCGCTGCCACCAGCGGTTGCCGGGGGCGTAGTCCAGCCGCAGCCCGGCGATATCACCGATCTCAATGGAAGAAAACCAGACTGTGTCTTTCACACAGTTCAAACGTGCCCCCAAGAACCCGGCCACGACGCCGGGACCGAAATTCGGCCACCAGCGCGGGAAGGCATCGCCGTAGTAGCGCCTGGATTCTAAAAACGCCTGGTAGCAGTCGATCACCTGGTCGACCGGCATCTCCATCGGGAACATGGTTGGCGTAAAGCCATCCCAGGTGACACCCTCGGGCAGTGGGGCATTAGGCGGCCTCTGCTCTTCGATCAACACCAGCGATCGCTCGAGCTCGCCGTTCCACCAAGCCGTCCAATCGCGCTCGATGCGCTGCCAGTCTTCGTCTGTAAAATTTACATCAAGGTCCATTTCCAGCCTTATTACTCCCCTTCACTTTTAGGGAAGGGGCAAGGGGTTAGGGCTATTCCCTCTTAGGGAAGGGGTTGGGGGTTAGGTTTCTCCCCCTCCGGGGAGGGTTCCGGGGGCTTAGTTTTGGTTAATATCGCCACCCCATAAGGGCCTAGCTTTATCCCGGTGGGCACCGGCTGTCCGGTCAGGTGCTCCTGCGTAGGCCAGGGCAGCGTCACCACCTTGGCTTCAGTCGTGTGGTTGATCACGAAATAGATCTCCTCGCCCGCGGGGTTAACCCGCGTACGCACCTGTATCCCATCCGGGGCTTCCAATGGCGGGTTGATGCTCGCCGTCTTGAGGAAGCGGTCTATCAATGCCTGCTGGGCAGCCGGGTCCAGGTATATCCCGACATAGTAGACCAGACTGTTTTGCGCCACACTGACCCCAATCGCGACCTGGTCATCCAGCCAGCCATTGGACTTGCCGTAGCGGGCGATGATGGAGGTGGTGCGATCATTACACATCCTGAGGCGCTCGGCCCAAATGGTCGAAACGCCCTCGAACCAGTTGCCCTTAACCGGCACCGGCTCATCCAGGGCATAGTACTCCTCAACCTCCAGGCCGGTCAGCGCAGATAACAGGCCGGGCTGGCGCAGGGGCAGCAAGGCATTGTAAGTATCCTTCATCCCGCAGCGGGCGGTCAGCACCAGGTGTCCGCCCCGGCGCAGGAAGTCGTTCAATGCCGTATATAGCCCCTCAGGGACGATCAACAGCCCCGGTAAGATCACCATCTTGTATCCAGCAAGTTGCGACACCTCCTTGATGGCTTTAGCCGGCAAGATGTCGACGGCGATATTACGGGCAGCCAGCGCCCGGTAATAAAGGTTGAAATGCGCCACGTAGTCGAAGTCCTTGTGGTGGCGCTGCCAATGGATCGACCAGCGGCTGTCGTAGTCGTTGAGCATCGCCACACGTGCCTTGGGGACCGTGCCGGCGATCAGGTGTTCAACTGCCGCAAACTCTTTACCGAGCACCTGGACCTCGGTATAGAACAAGCGGGGCTGTCCGGATTGGTCGACCAGCGAGCCGTGGTACTGCTCTTGCCCTCCCAGGGCCGAGCGCCACTGCCAGTATAAGATGCCCTCCGCCCCCTCCGCCACGGCCTGCCAGGCCATGGCTCGCGCCTCAAATTTATTGAGCATATTGTTCACCGGCGACCAGTTCACACTACCCGGCTGGGTCTCCATCACCCAAAAGTTTTGGCGTTTGAAGCCACGCGTCAGGGCATGCATCGCGCTCGTCGCCAGGTAGTCGTTATGGCCCGTACCGATATACCAGTCCCAGGAAGCCAGGTCAAGCTCCTCGCTCAGCTCATAATGGTCGAAACCGTCGTTCCAGCCCATGAAATTGTGCGTCACCCAGCCATAGGGACGCAGGTTTGGGCGCAGCTCATCTAATTGCAGCTTTTGGAACTTACGGTAGTTCTGGGTGACGAAATGCTTGAACTCCAGCATCAGGCCGGGGTTATGAGAGCCGATCGGGATAGGGATCTGGTCCCAGGAGGAATAGGTCTGGCTCCAATATGCCGTCGACCAATGCTTGTTGAGCTCCTCCAGTGTGCCATACTTCTCGGCCAGGAAACGCCTGAATAGCACCTGGCAGCGCTCGCAGTAGCAGACACGGTTGTACTCGTTATCCAATTGCCAGCCGATAACGTTTGGGTTTTGCCAGAAATGCTTTGCCATGGCACCGACGATGCGCCGGGTAGCCTCATGGAATTCCGGTGAGGTCACACAATAATGGCAGCGGTTGCCGAATTGGACCCGCCTCCCCGTCTCATCCACTGCCAATAGTTCCGGGCGGCTCTCCACCAACCAGGCTGGCGGGGCCGCGGTTGGCGTCCCCAGCACCGAGGCGATGCCGCTGTCCGCCAGTAAGGCTATGGCACGGTCGAGCCAATCGAAGTTGAACTGCCCCTCGGCTGGCTCCAACGTCGACCAGGCGAACTCCGCCATGCGCACCACGGTCAGCCCAGCGATCCTCATCAGGCGGATATCTTCAGGCCAGCGTGTCTCCGGCCAGTGCTCAGGGTAGTAGGCTGCGCCCAGGTGCAGGCGCCTTGAAGGGGGTTGAGATGTGGCCATTAATCATCCTTATGATAATACACATCCCATCCCATGTATTTGCTCAACGCCTCGTTCACCGCCGCGGCGGTCTGCGACAGGTTGATCGCCACGTGGTGCTCATAACCGTTCTCACAGATGTGTTGCAGTAGCTTCTGCAGCTTCGGCACGCGCACCACCCCATACCCGCCGAAGGTCTTCAGCGGGTCGTCCGTCATCTCGCCTTCACCCAGGTAAGCCTGGACCTTGCCCTTGAAATCATCGGTGGAGACACGGCAGTAGGTGAACGGCTCGGCGCGCACACGCCCCACCACCGTCCCGTAAGTATTTTCCTTGCCCACCGTGCCGGCGATGATGTCCTGGAAGCTCATAACGGGCACGTCTTCGACAGCTATAGACTTGTCCACGAAGACATCCTTGGGCAGGTTCGAGCAGTGGAAGACTACCCCTTTGTCCGGGTCATCGGCGTAGTTGTTGTTCCAGTCCACCAGCGCGCTGGGCTTGCCCGAAGCCAGTACCAACGCGACCATGCCCAATACCCCGGCGATGTCGGTCTCGCACGCCGAGGGGACCAGCGAATTGCTCATCATGCTCATCAGCGTGCAGGGCACCACCCCGTAGAACTCCTCCAATGAGGTCCAGCACTGGATAGCGCTGGCGACCAACCGGTTGGCCTCCATCCAGCTATCGATCACGGCCCCCAGGCGAGCCATCTTGGTCAGCGCCTGCGAGGGAACACCCTTGGTGGGCACGTAGGCCCGCATCTCCTCCAGCTTGGCTTTGAGCACCGGGTCTCCGTCCTTGATGCGCGCCGCGCGACCGAAGACCTCCGATAGGTCCAGAGTCTCAACTGAGATGCCCGCGCGTTCGAAGAGCTTCTCACTGAAGCGCACCGTGTTGAACGGCGCTGGGCGCGCCCCGATCAGGCCTACGCGGGCGCCTTTCAGTCCGCGCACCACCTGGCAGGTGCTCACGACGCGGCGCAGGTCCGCCCGGAAGCCCTCGCTCTGCGGGTCTACCGTGT
>CAZPWU010000243.1:0-4535 GCA_964590325.1 uncultured Anaerolineaceae bacterium
GGGGCGATAGATTCGTCGTTATTGACGACCGAAGTATCCAGCATGCGTTTGTTCCTGCCGATCATCGTGAAGGTGTAACCACAGACTTTAATCTAACCAAAGATGGGTTATACTGGGGCTATCCGGATATCATTGCTGAAAGGAGGGAGCTATGAAGAAACGTTTCACGGTGCTCGGCGCGGCGCTGGGCGCCGCAGCGGGTCTGGCAAGTTTGGGCTACTACTGGTTCCTGCGCCGGCCCCTGCCTCAAAGGTCCGGCACGCTGCGCCTGGAAGGGCTGAAGGCAGCGGTCGAAATCATCCGCGACCGCTGGGCCGTCCCACACATTTACGCCCAAAATCTCACCGACCTGGCATTTGCCCAGGGCTACGTCCACGCCCAGGAGAGGCTGTTTCAGATGGACTTCAGCCGGCGGATGGTCGCCGGTCGGTTATCGGAGATCCTGGGGGCGATCTCAGTCCCGCTGGACCGCTGGATGCGCATCCTGGGGATGCGGCGTGTGGCGGAGCAGGAGGTCGACCTGCTCAGCGACGAGGAGCGCGCCATCCTGGAGGCCTATTCTACCGGCATCAATGCCCGCATTGCGCAGGGCCGCCTGCCGGTCGAGTTCAACCTGCTGCGCTACCAGCCCGAGCCCTGGACGCCGGCTGACTCGCTGAGCTGGGTCAAAATGATGGCCTGGACGCTGGATGTCAACTGGGAGACGGAGATCCTGCGCGCCCGCCTGATCGCCCACCTGGGCGCGGAAAAAGCCGCCGAGCTGGAGCCGGTTTATTATAAGGACTGGCCGCGGGTGGTGCCTGCGGGTGTGGATTATTCGTGCATCGGAGGCGAGGCGCTCAAGCGGGCGGCTGAGGCCCGTAAATATGTGGGTCCGAACGCAAAGGATGGGCTGGGCAGCAACAATTGGGTGATCGCCGGTGCGCGCACTACCACCGGCAAACCGCTGCTGGCGAACGACATGCACCTGCAGATGACCATCCCGTCCATATGGTATGAGAACCACCTGGTGAGCAGTGACTTGAATGTGACCGGGGTTACCTTTCCGGGCATCCCGGGGGTCATTGCCGGGCACAACGAGCATGTGGCCTGGGGCTTTACCGCCGGCTTTCCTGATGTGCAGGACCTTTACATGGAGCAGCTACGCCACAATGAGGATGGCTCTTTCCAGTACAAGTTCAAGAACCGTTGGCGAGATGCCCAGGTGCTGCATGAGGAGATCCGCGTGAAGGGAGGTGAGACAGTCGTCGAAGAGGTGATCATCACCCGGCACGGGCCGATCATCAACTCCCTGGCACCCGAGGATGCCGGTGAGCAGCCTTTGGCACTGCGCTGGACGGCGCTCGAGCCCGGCACGATGCTCAACAGCACTTTGAATATTGCGAGGGCGCGCACCTGCGAGGAGTTCCGCGAGGCGCTGCGCGACTGGTCGGACCCCTGCCAGAACATCGTTTACGCCGATACACAGGGGAACATCGGCTATTCCTACCCTGGCAAGATCCCCATCCGCGCCAAAGGGGATGGGCGCGTGCCGGTGCCCGGCTGGAGCGGCGAATACGAGTGGACCGGCTACATCCCCTTCGAGGAGCTGCCGCATTTATACAACCCACCTCAGGGGTATATCGTCACCGCCAACAACCGTGTCGTGGGCGACGATTATCCCTACTTCTTCGGCTACGACTATATTTCTGGCAACCGGGTGCAGCGCATCAGCGAGCTGATCGAGAGCCGGGATAAAATCGATGTCGATTACATCCGCCAGATGCAGTTTGACCAGGTCTCCCCCGCGGCACGTGTTATCGCCGGTTATATTGCCCAACTTCAGCCGCAGGATGCGGAGCTGAAGCGCGTCGTCGATTTGATGCGGGGGTGGGATGGGAAGCTAGACCCGGACAGCCCGGCCGCGGCTGTATATGGGATGTTCATCCCGCTGTTGATCGAGCGCATGCTCGCGGATAAGCTGGGTGACCTGGCCCCGCGCTACGCTGGTAAAGGGCCGACGCCAGTGCTGGCGGAGACCAGCCTGTTCGGGGTGCGCTCCCGGGAGTGGCTGCAGAAGACCCTGGGTGAGCCTGAGTCAGCCTGGTACGACCTGGGACACGGCGAGAAGCGCGATGAGGTGATGCTCATGACGCTGCGCGAGACGGTGGATTTTTTGAAGAGCAGGCTGGGACCTGAAATCGAGGACTGGGCGTGGGGCAAGCTGCACCAAATTAAATTTTCACACTACCTGGGCAGCGTCAAACCCCTGGACAGGCTGCTCAACCGCGGCCCATACCCGCTGGGCGGCGACCAAGACACCATCTGGGCCACCGGGTCAGGCTCACCAGACCCAACCTACCAGCAAATCATCGGGCCGCCGTTCCGCTTTATCGCCGACCTGTCGGACCTGGGTAATTCCCAGGGCTTGCTGGCGCCGGGTCAATCGGGGCAGCCGGCTGGCGCGCATTACGCTGACAACATCCGGGCCTGGTTCGAGGGCGGGTATCATCCGATGTCCTTCGACCGCCAGGAAGTGGATCGGGAAGCGGAGGCTACTCTCCGCCTGGAGCCGGTTTAACCTCACCCCCCTGCCCCCTCTCCGAAACGGAGAGGGGGAGTATTGTCTTATAATGCAGCGAGGCGGGGGAAAATGTCCCTTTCGACCATGGCGGGGTCGGTCGGGGCGGGGATGCCTCCCAAAAGATACCAGTCCTCGATATGTTCGACGGCCTCGTTGGGGGTCAGGGTCAGGCGCGGACCGAGTGTTTCGGCCTCCAGCATGTCGGCGTCGGTGAATACTTCCACGTTGCAGCCGTAATCGGGGTAGTCAGCCCCCGGCTGGTAGACGACCTTCTTAACGAACAGGTGCTCGTTGTGGGCGTAAGCCACCCAGCCGTCGGGGACGCCGAGGCCCAGCTTTTGGGGATTGGGACGCTGTGGGTCCTGCCGCAAGAGGACGAGGCGCTGCCCCCACGACCAGCGCGGGTCGCTCATATCGGTATAGGCCCACAGGGTCATGGTGCTGGTTGGCAGCAGGTTGGTCAGGTGCGAGCCGCGCGGCGGGATGGGGATGATGGCGGTGCCGCCAGCGTCCATGACGGTCAGCGCCCAGGGGGCGAAGGTCAGGTCCCAGGGGCTCGCATTACGCAGGTGGTGGGTCACCGTCACGTGGGCGGTATCCGGATCGAGGTGGACGTCGATCTCCTTCTGGATACCGTTGGTCGTCTCGAGGGGCGGGATGAAGCGTACGAAGCCGGCGCGCTGCTCGACCTTTACCGGGAAGTTATCTGGGAAGTAAGAGCGAGGCTTCGCCTCGGGGGCGTGCCACAGGCGGTGACCGCCGTAGATGCGCCACTCGTCGCTGCCGGTCTTGCCGAGCATGGCGGGGAACTCCTTGAGCTCATTTTGCTCACCCAAAAAGCCAAAGCGGATGATGCGCGGCCCGACGTCTGCCGTCACCACCAGGTCGACGAGGTTGTTGGACAGCCGGCAGGAATTGGGCCAGCCTTTGTAGTTGATGGTTTCGATGGGCATAAGGACTCCTTTAGAAGAGAGAGTAGAGAGTGGAGAGTTGAAAAGCGAGATTGCTTCGACCCGGAAGATCATCGGGTCTCGCAACGACACTTTTGGTTTTTTAAGGTCGGGCACAAAGGACACGAAGATAGCATGGGAGGTCAAGCATACCGTCCGTACAAGGGTCCAAAGTTGGCGCAGGCGCGGAAGTCGGCCCCCTGCGGGTCCATGGCGCCGAAAGCGCTCCAGGCGTTGGGCCGGAAGATGCGCTCCTCGGGCACGTTGTGCATGCAGACCGGGATGCGCAGCATAGCGGCCAGGCTGATCAGCTCGGCGCCGATGTGGCCGAAGCTGAGAGCGCCGTGGTTAGCGCCCCAGTTCGCCATGACGGAGTAAACGTCGCGGAAGGGACCGGAGCCGATCAGGTTGGGGACGAACCAGTGCGTGGGCCAGGTGGGGTCGGTGCGCTCGTCCAGCCTATGGTGTACCTCCACCGGCAGGTCGACGGTGTAGCCCTCGGCAAGCTGCAGCACCGGTCCCAGCCCCTTGACCAGGTTGAGGCGCGTCATGGTCATCGGCATGCCGCCACGGGTGAGGAAGCCGGATGAGAAGCCACCGCCGCGGAAGTACTCGGTGTTGGCCGGGTACCAGGAAGTCGCCTTGAGACACTTTTCGACCTCCGGGGGGGTGATCTCCCAATAGGGCTTCATCACGGGCTGGCCCTGGCGTTCCTGCCAGCCGGTGGCGTCCAGGCTGGCCGCGCCGGAGTTGATCAGGTGGATCAGGCCTCCGGCTGCCCTCCCCGAAAGGGTATATCCGGTGACCCGTTTGACTGCCACCGGGCTCCAGTAGGTGCGCACGTCGGCAAAGACCTGGGCGGTATCCGTCAGCAGGTGACCGAAGAGCATGGAGGCGCCGTTCAGGCTGTCATTCTCGGTGGCGAAGACGAAGGCCTGGCGGGTGCCGTTCCAGTCGAAGGACGAGTTCAGGATCGCCTCCAGGAAGTCGCCGTTGGGGAAGTGGTCGGTCCACTGGCGCTG
>CAZPWU010000244.1:0-4511 GCA_964590325.1 uncultured Anaerolineaceae bacterium
ATAGTCATCCGCATCATAAAGCAGGGGTTCTGTCATTGTAAAGTGACGGGTGTATGAAAACCGATCACGGCAATACGGGTTATCCCAGTCGGCTTGAGGGCAATAGCCATAATCATGCGTTGTGTCCGCATTGGAAGCATTTGCAGCCCCGTCCGTTAATACAATCACCACCCACAACGCATCGGGGCGCGTTGTAGCTGGATCGCCTAATAAGTTGCCAGCCAGCCTCAATGCACCTCCGATATTCGTGGTCGTGCATGAAGAAGGGTCATTACCATTATCAAAAACTGGGCAATTTATGCCTAAGAAGGTCCCGTTGGGATCATAACTCCGGCACAGGCCGAATGGAGGATTACCCGAACAATCCGGCGGGTTATAAACTTGTAGATTGGTTACAATCGACTGCGCTTCTGCATTCGTGCTCAGCCACCCAGGTGGCTGGATTTGGGTACCCATGTCTCCAGCCTGCCATCCATTAGAGAACGTGACAAATGCTAACCGGTCAGACTCCTGGTCGGGAGGTAGATCCAGGATGCGCTGTACAAAGCGGCTGGCTGCAGCTCTCACTTTTTCGAAAGGTTGGCACTGATGTCCCGGATTGCACTGGTTTGGGTCGCGTAAAGGATCGCCAGCATGAGCATCATAAGTCATCGATTCGGAGATATCGATCAGCAAGACCACATCGATCGAGGCGGCTTCGGCGATTGAGTTGGATGAAATAGTAATACTGTTATACCCTATGACGGTGAGAAACGTCATCGGCACACCGGCGGTGGCGGTAACACGCACATATTTCCGGATCGGGGTAACACACAAAGCAGGATCGCCAGGATTTATTGCGTGGGGACAGTCCTCGACAACAACATTGATCGGGTCGACACCATTCAGATTCATCACCTGGTCAGCCATAGAGGTCATTTCCGTGATTGTACGCCCCTCACGGAACTGGCTGGCAGCGGCCAAGGAGGCTGCATCGACAGCGCGCCGTAACTGACCCAGGGCGATAAATATCCGACCCAGGTCCACCGCCAGACCGACGATCGCTACCAGCGCGACGAATGCTGCAGCGATAAGGATCAATGCCTGGCCTTTTGATCCTGCCGAATTAGAACTACGCCTTGAGCTTTGCCTGGTTTTCATGGCGAAAGCGTGGCGGTGGGCGCCGGCTCTGCCGAGACGAGCGGCATTATCGCGTAGGCGTGTAATAGAACTGGGTCGGATACAAATGCGGTTATCCATGGTAGTTTTAACAGGTGATCATAATGGTAATATAGTTCGACTAGTAATAAACCTGTGCTCGGTGTAATATGACCGGAGGAGTTATCGACAAAATTCCATCGCGTGGTGACATCGGCGGAGTTAAAAGCGGAGCTCTTGTTGCGCAGACCATAAACTGGTAAGTCCTGGGCATACGACCAACCCGCTTCTCCCCCTTCAAAAGGATAACGGTGAACAACTCCCTGTCCATTGCCCATGCTGAAAACCGATATGATGATGTCATCCTCGCGGAATGGATCCAGGAAGTCGTCAGCAGTGTTGGCTGGAGTCCCATTATCGTTCATTACAATAACGGGACGTTCCTGGCGAAGTTCCTGATTAAGCAAACAAGCCGTCTGTCGGTAAAAATCTCGCGTTGTAGAGCAGTTATGATCGTTATCACGGGAGCTGTACAAGCCATCGCTGGCGAAGCGTGCTGCGTTGCGAACTGCATCCTGGATGGTTAAATATGAATTTAATAAAAAGCCAAATTCAATCAGGCCAGAGAGTATAACTAACAAGACAGGAACCAGCAGAGCTGTTTCGATCAAACCCTGTCCTTTAGATAACTTTCTGCCTAAATTTCGAAGATAAACCTTAACTCCCCTCCGCATCATCCTTTTTTAAGCCTTTTATTAGAAAACGAATAAAATCTGCGTAAAATTTCTATTACCTCTTATAAATATTATACCAGTTAGAGGTGGTCAGGAATAATACATTAGTACTATAAGCACATATCCTTACAATTCTATGAGGTTATGCATAAAACATGCCATTCCCACCTGGTTATATTATCCCCCGAATGTTCATTTTAGCCAGGTTTTTAATAGATTCTGAAAATATAATAAAACGATCGCGCCCGTGATTAAAAATGGTCCGTAAGGTAAAGCCATAAACATTTTATAACGACGGATTCCTACCATGATCAAGAGATAGATCAAAGAGACGGCTCCGGCTGATAATATGGCAATGATCAGGCCCAGGACAATACCCGGCCAACCGATGACCAATCCCAACACACCGCCTAGATTCACATCACCAAATCCCAAGGCAACGTCGTCGATAGTTTGACCACGCCAATGCGCGATTAAGCGGATCAGCCATTCTCCTAGAAAATACAAGATTAACATAAAACCAAACCCAGCGATACCTCCAAGCAATGTAACCCATAACCCGTGCAATCGGATACCAATAACAAATCCAAGTAAGGCACCGGCAAAACTGACCAGATGTAAAATCAGCCGATGTTCCAGGTCAATGATGATAACGAGGCCAAAGAACACCAGCAAAACTAGCCCGATAAGAAAGCCCAGATTTTCCGGAGGAGAATACCAGAGCCAGACCGCAAGACCGATATAGGCCAGTTCGACCAACCAGGTCCGAATAGGTCGATGGTAATCACATTTTGGACAACGCCGTGGCCATACTATATAATTAAACAAAGATTGAGTTGTTTCACAATTCAAACAAAAAGGGGCTGATAATTGCCGCTTACGGGGCAATACATCCGCTAAATAATTGATTAACACTCCTAACATCCAACCCAGGAGTGCGATCCCGACATAAACCAACATCCTATGGCCTCCTGCCAGATCACGATACCGGTGATGGCTATATAATAGGTATTATAGCAAAACCCCGTAAACAGAAACCTTACAACGCTCTTACAATTACTATCTGAGTGCTTTACGGCTCATTAGGAATTGCCAGATTGGATAATCCCTTACCACGGAAAATTCGAAAGACCCAGCTTTACTTGGACCAGCAATAAACCGGTTACAATTGGGTTTGGTTGGTAATCTATAATTGTTCTAATCTACTGGTCAGTGGACTTACTGACTAGAAATCCCCCTGATAGATTCACAGGAGCCAATCATGGATAAGTTTATCATCCAAGGAGGAGTTCCCTTAAGCGGTGAAGTCACACCCTCAGGTAATAAAAACGCGGCACTACCCTTACTATCAGCGTGTTTGCTCACCGATGAACCGGTAATATTTCATAATGTACCCGAGATACTCGATGTACAGATCATGCGCGCTCTACTCGAGAGCCTGGGTGTGCAAATAGACACCATCAGCAATCATACCTGGAGGGTACAGGCAAAGGAGATTTGTCCGGCGGATCTCGACCCCGATATTTGCCGAAGGATTCGAGCATCTATATTATTGGCTGGTCCAATGGTCGCTCGAACTGGAGAATTGCATTTACCTCCGCCGGGTGGAGACGTGATCGGGCGCCGGCGCGTTGACACTCACATTCTAGCCTTGAAAGCATTGGGAGCTGAGGCAGAATATAACCGTGCCGGACGGGTTTTTGACTTTAAAGCCCGTCAGCTTGTCGGCACAAATATCTTACTAGACGAAGCTAGCGTTACCGCCACCGAGAATGCCATTATGGCTGCGGTCACCTCGCAGGGAACGACGGTACTTAAAAATGCCGCTTCAGAGCCTCATGTTCAGGAGCTGTGTCAATTTCTAAACTTGCTTGGCGGTCAGGTAGAGAACATCGGTTCCAACACACTTCACATCCATGGGGTACCGAAACTCCATGGCGGTGAATATTTTATCGGTCCGGATTATTTAGAAGTCGTCAGCTTCATCGGTGCTGCCATTGTTACGCACGGTGCTATCCGCATCCGAAAGGCAGGTGTCCAGTACCTGGATATGATCCGCCTGGTTTTACGCAGGTTAGGCGTGGAATGGGAGGTCGAGGGTGAGGATCTGGTTATACCATCTGACCAATATTTAGACATTGAACCTGACCTGGGAGATGCGATCCCTGTCATCAGTGTGATGCCCTGGCCCGCCTTCCCAACCGACTTGATGAGCATTGCGATTGTCATAGCAACACAATCACAGGGCAGCATCCTCTTCCATGACTGGATGTATCCGAGCCGGATGTTCTTCATTGACAAGCTGGTCGGGATGGGTGCACAGATCGTACTCTGCGACCCTCATCGCTGTATCGTTATTGGACCGACACAGCTTTTTGGCGAAAAAATGGAAAGTCCTGATATCCGAGCCGGTATGGCCCTGGTATTAGCAGCCTTGACTGCCGAAGGGCAATCGATCATCCGTAATGTTGGCCAAATAGATCGGGGATACGAGAGGATAGACGAAAAACTCCGCGCCCTGGGAGCGCGGATTGACCGAGTAAAAGAAGCATAAAGTAAAAATACATACGAACCTAATATTAACCCAAAATCGGAAATATATTCCGTTTCATATTACAGGTTGTTTGGTAATATCAAAGA
>CAZPWU010000245.1:0-4503 GCA_964590325.1 uncultured Anaerolineaceae bacterium
CGGGTCTCTGGGATTTACCGTGGAAAGGGTCGTATATGGGGGTGTGAGCGGGTTACACGCCACACTCTTTACCCCCTATACGAGGATCCACCCCGGAAATTCCCAAAGAGCCATTATACATCTGTACGATTATTAATATTGGTTGATCTGAAGGGAAAAGCTCATTAGTCACTATATATACCAAGGCTATCCGAAAAATTCAGTTGTTGAATGGGGCATTCTCTTATGGTAAAATTTGGGCTGTTGTGCCTTAGGACAAATTACCTGAATTAACCTATCGGAGAGTGAATCTTGAGCGATTGGTTATATATCGGTCTTTTCTTTTTAATTGTGACTATTTTCCCAGGAGCACCCATAATCTTAGCCGGATTATTGGCACCGAAAAAGCCAAACGCGGTAAAATCGCAAGTTTACGAATGCGGTATTGAAACTTATGGTGATACCTGGATCCAGTTTAAAGCACAATACTATATTTTCGCACTGACTTTCCTGGTTTTTGATGTAGAAATTGTTTTCCTTTTCCCATGGGCAGTTACCTTTAATCAACTCCCCTTAATCGGTGTATTATCCGGGGTGATGTTTATTTTTATACTCTTTGCCGAATTAATCGCTGCCTGGCGTAAGGGGGTTCTGGAGTGGGTATAAGTTGTTAATTAATTTTCCTGGAGGCTGAGGGAGGTATCCGTCAGCTTTCATTTTGTCGTTCTATAACTAAATCTATCAATGTTATTTTGGGAGTTCTACAATGGTTTTTTTTAGTGATCCAATCACTTATATCACAAATTGGTTAGCAAACTTGTTGATCAGCTGGGGACTGGCCTCGGATACTGTCTTAGTTATTATGAAATTGCTCGGTGCTGCAATTGTTTGCATTTTTGGATTTTCCCTCGTGATATTTACGATTTGGTTGGAACGTAAGCTATATGCTCGGATTCAAGACCGCCTCGGACCTAACAGAGTTGGTCCATGGGGGATTTTTCAAACTTTCCCTGACATGATTAAGATTTTTACCAAGGAATATATCACACCTGAAGGAGCTGATAAGGTAGTTTATAACCTGGCGCCGATCCTGGCGGTGTCTGCAGTGCTCTTAGTCTGGGCGGTTATCCCGTTTGCTCCCACTGTATTTGGAACAGATATTAATATCGGTGTTTTGTATATTGTGGCAGTTGGGTCCATTGGTACTTTGGGAGTTATCATGGCGGGATGGTCTTCTAATAACAAGTATGCATTATTGGCTGCATTCCGCACAGTCGCACAGATGGTATCCTTTGAAGTACCGATGGTTTTAGCACTTCTTGTACCGGTGTTACTAGGGCAGACGATGGGTGTGGATAGTATTGTTAAAGCCCAGGATGTCTGGTTCGTTGTGCTATCACCGATTGCTGCTATTATCTTTTTTATCAGTTCTATTGCAGAGGTGGGTCGTGCACCGTTTGATTTACTTGAGGCCGAATCAGAGATAGTGGCTGGCTATCAAATTGAGTATTCCGGTCTTAAATTTGGTATGTTTTATGTTGGCGATTTCTTACATGCGTTTACTATTTCTGCTTTATCGGCGACCCTCTTCTTCGGCGGTTGGCGAGGCCCGGGTGCTGAAACCTGGCCGGTCTTGGGATTAGCTTATTTCTTTGTAAAAACCTTCATCATATATTTCTTTGTGGTTTTGATGCGCATTGCACTGCCGCGCTTACGGATAGACCAGATGTTAAACTTCAATTGGAAGTTCCTGACCCCACTGGCACTGGTACTACTGATGGTAACAGCAGTCGTTGAAAAATCCCTGATTCATTTTATGCCATCGTTAAATTTCTCAGCAGGCGGTTTCATGATTTTTCGTAGCCTGGTCCTATTATTAACCAATATACTGATAATTGTAGTCACCGCGATCGTTTTACGGGCATATGCCCGGCGAGAACATATGCGGGTAAGCCAACCGAGGCCAGTCGCTGTAACACCTGAACCACCGGCATCGGTTATCTCATAGGATGGAGTAGATTTATGACCCCTATGCAAATTATATTTATCCTGACCGCCGCAGCGACACTAAGCGCTGCGGTTTTGGTGGTTACTACCCGCAATATCATCCATGCAGCTTTGTGGTTAATCGTTTCATTGTTTGGTGTAGCTGTCTTTTATGTCTTATTAAATGCCGGTTTCTTCGCAGTGGTGCAAGTAGTAATATACATTGGGGCGATTGCTATTCTTTTCATATTCGCAGTAATGTTAACTCGCCGCCTGATGGGTGATTCTGGCCCGCAATCTAATACTAATTGGTGGCTGGCTGCTGTGATATCAGTACTCTTGTTTGGTGGCCTCATATGGATGTTATCTTCCTGGCGAGGCGTTACCGCTGAACCGCCAGTCTTGAAATCCAATGTAGACACATTAGGGTTATTGGGGAGAGCACTGGTTTCACCCGATGGTTTTGTACTACCCTTTGAGTTGGCCTCAGTACTTTTAGTGGCAGCATTGATCGGGGCTATATATGTAGCCTGGGAGAGGAAATGATGGTCCCCCTTTCATGGTATTTAATTTTTTCTGCAGCTCTATTCTGTGTGGGGTTATTCGGTGTCCTATCACGGAAAAATGCTGTAGCGATCCTGATGGGCATTGAGTTAATGCTTAATGCTGTTAATGTTAACCTGATTGCTTTCTGGCGATATCGCTCTCCATCTTTTATTGCTGGACAAGCCTTTGCCATCATAGTCTTTGCTGTAGCGGCCTCAGAGGTGGCAGTTGGACTGGCGCTAATAATTTCTATATATCGTCGTCGCAATACGGTCGTGGCTGATGAGATTGACATGATGAAATTCTGAGGGGAGGGTTGGGGGGAATTTTGTATACCAACCTACAACCTTATTTACTAAGGATAAATTTATGACCATTGCAACCCTAATATGGCTTCTGCCTTTCCCACCTTTGTTGGCATTTGCTTTGATTGTTTTGTTTACAAATCGTAATAAGGCACTCAGTCATACCCTGGCGGTTGGTGCTGCTTTACTTTCATGGCTGGGGAGTATGATTATCTTCTGGCAAGCCCTGCGGGTGCATAATTTTAGTCAAAATCCGTTTGTATCCTCTATAAATTGGTTGCCCACTTTAAACCAGTGGTTGTCTATCGGGGTATGGGTTGATCCTCTTACAGTAGCAACTCTCTTCTTCGTTGCATGGACCATCTTGATGATTTTTATTTACAGTGTCGGATATCATAATTTCGGACAACCAAAGGGCGATCACGATCAAGCAGGACTTCAGCCGCATGGAGCCACTGTTGACAATGAAAATGGTCATGCACATAAGGTCCCCTCCATAGAACCATTATATTCGCGATTCTTTGCATTCATCGCTTTATTTGCTTTTGGTATGTATACACTGGTTATTTCCGACAATCTGCTAACCCTGTTTGTCGGTTGGGAGATCATGGGGCTATGCTCATATTTGTTGATTGGTTTCTGGTATGCCAAACCATCAGCAAGAGCCGCAGCGATAAAAGCTTTTCTGACAACCCGGGTTGGTGATGTTTTTATGTTATTGGGTATTGTGTACCTATACTCGCAAACAGGGTCGCTCAGTTATCGTACTATTTTTTCAAAAGAAATTCTCCATCAATTGACAACGGTCACAGCTCCGGGGAACTTTTTAGGATTGTCTGCTGCTGGCCTGATCGGTATATTACTGTTTTTCGGCACCGTTGGTAAATCAGCACAGTGGCCCTTACATGTGTGGTTGCCAGATGCTATGGAAGGTCCTACACCAGTCTCTGCAATGATCCATGCTGCAACCATGGTTTCGGCTGGTGTTTATATGGTCATCCGTGCCTTCCCATTGCTTTCGTCAGGCTGGGTTGAAGGGGGATCCTTAACCCCTGCAATGGCAACGATGGCTTTTATCGGAACCTTTACCGCGCTCTTTGCTGCAACTATCGCCTTAGCGCAAAATGATATCAAGCGTGTCCTGGCGTTTTCCACAATTTCACAGTTAGGTTTTATGATCGCTGCCCTGGGTGTTGGTGCATACGTGGCAGCAGCTTTCCACCTGGTTACCCATGCATTCTTCAAGGCTTTATTGTTCCTCGGTTCCGGTTCGATTATTCACGGTATGGAACATGGTGTCTTGCACACCAACGAGGAAGTTGATCCGCAGAATATGTTCAATATGGGCGGTTTACGTACCAAGATGCCTCTTACTTTTTGGACTTTCGTAATTGGTGGGTTTTCTCTGTCGGGCGTTCCGTTGATTACGGCTGGTTTCTGGTCCAAAGACGAAATATTAGCCGAAGCCTTTACATACAAGCATTGGATTATATTTATCACGCTTGCATTAACGGCCTTGTTAACAGCTTTCTATACCATGCGCCAGATCACTCTTACATTCATGGGAAAACCACGCACCGAATCTGCACATCACGCCCAAGAGTCCAGCTGGACGATGACATTTCCTCTGATCATCCTCGGTGTTTTCGCTATCAGCGCTGGTTGGGTCGGCATCCCCAGTGATTTT
>CAZPWU010000246.1:0-4503 GCA_964590325.1 uncultured Anaerolineaceae bacterium
TCTCCACCCGGCAGAGAAGAAGCTGGCAGTTGCTGGAATCGCTGCGAAAGCGCTGTACAAGGGGGGCCACGCCGCCCAGCACCAGGTTGTCGCCCAGATAGAGGACAAAGGGATGGCCGGCCAGGAAATCGGCCGCCATCTTCACAGCGTGGGCGATGCCCAGGGGAGTCTCCTGGTGGATGTAGGTCACCCTGGCACCGAAGCGATCGCCCTCGCCCACCGCATTCTCCACCTGCGCCCGCGTGTCGCCCACCACGATGCCGATGTCGGTGATGCCGCAGCCCACCAGGTCCTCGATGGCGTAGAAAAGGACGGGCTTGTTGGCGATGGGCACCAACTGCTTGGCACCCGTATAGGTGAAGGGGCGGAGGCGCTCGCCCTTGCCGCCGCTGAGGATGAGCCCTTTGAGGTTCTCCTTTGTCATGGACCTTCGCCCAGGATCGGGCTAGGGGTATTGTAGTCCTCCCCTAGTTGTCAAGGCAAACGGCTGCGGCCACCCCGCGGCGGCCCGTTCCTTGATTTACGACCCTCGTCCTGCTAGTCTACTGTCTGAAATTCTCATCAGTTCTGGAGAAATTCTGTGCGCGTGGTGTCCATTCCTCTGCCGACTGGCATCAACCTCTCCCAGGTGACCCACACCTGGGAGCTGCTGCTGCTTCTCACCGCCCGCGAGGTGAAGCTGCGCTATCAGGGCACCATCCTAGGCTTCCTGTGGACCCTGGCCAAACCTCTCCTCCTGGCCCTGGTTCTCTACTTCGCCCTCAATAAGGTGCTCGGCGTAAAGGTGGGGAATGCTCCCTATCACCTGTTCTTATTGTCTGCCCTATTCCCTTGGGGTTGGTTCCAGGCTTCGATCCAGTTCTCCGCCGCCTCCTTTTCCAACAACGCCCCCTTGCTCAAGAAGGTCTACTTCCCCCGTTTCGTCCTGCCCCTATCGACGGTTGCCAACCAGCTGTTCCACTTCTGCCTATCCATCCCCATACTCATGCTGCTCCTCATAGTTTCGGGCCGCTACCCTGGGCCCGAGTGGCTGCTGGGCATACCCGTCCTCATCGCCATACAGCTTCTGCTGCTGGCGGGGGCCGTTCTTGTGGTGTCCTCGTTCAACGTGTTCCTGCGCGACCTGGAGCACCTGGTGGAGGTCTTCTTGAACCTCTGGTTCTATCTGACGCCCATTCTCTACTCCCTGGAACGAGTCCCCAAGAAGGTGCAGCCGGTGATGCTCATCAATCCCATGACCTCCCTCGTCGAGGCCTGGCGCAACCTGTTCCTGGACAACAAGCTCCCCTCAGCCGATATCTGGCCGGCCCTCGTCTTCACGGCGGGCGCGCTGGTGGCCGGCATCATCGTGTTCAAGAGTCTCGAGGAACGCTTTGAGGATGCCCTATAACGGTCAAGCGGTCATAACGCTGGACAGTATCTCCAAGCGTTACTTCCTCTACCACGAACGAGCAAGGGACCTGAAGACGGCCCTGTTGCATCTTCCCGTCTTCCTCAGAGCGAGCCGCGCCAAGGAGCCGTTCTGGGCTCTGAGGGACATATCGCTCACCGTCCGCCAGGGCGAGAGCGTGGGCATCATCGGCGCCAACGGCGCCGGCAAGAGCACGCTGTTGCGGATCATGGCCCGCCTGGCTCCGCCCACCCAGGGCAAGCTCACGGTGCGAGGGCGTGTATCGCCGTTGCTGGAGCTGGGGGCGGGCTTTCATCCTCAGCTGACCGGGCGAGAGAACGCCATCCTCAACGCCGTCCTGCTGGGTCTGTCTCGCAAGGAGGCACAGGAGAAGCTGCCGGAGATAACGGAGTTCTCCGAGTTGGGGGAATTCATCGACCAGCCCATGCGCACCTACTCCTCGGGCATGTATGTGCGCCTGGGCTTCGCCGTGGCCGTGCATGTCAAGCCCGAAATCCTCCTGGTGGACGAGGTGCTGGCGGTGGGCGACGCCGAGTTCCAGGGCAAATGCTTTGCCCACATCGATAGGCTACGGCAGGAGCAGGTGACCATCGTCCTGGTCACTCACGACCTGGAGAGCGTGAAGCGCTTCTGCGATCGGGCGCTGCTCCTCAACCACGGCGTCCTCTCCGCCCAGGGCGAGCCTCAGAGCGTGGTGGACGAGTACCTGGCCCAGGTCTTCGGCCGTGCCGGCGCGGCGCCGGCTGGCGATGCTTAGGGAACCATGATCAGACTGGACATTGGCTGCCGCACCCAGCGTCGGGACGTCATAGGCGTCGATCCTTATCTCGTCGCCAGGACCGGCGTTAAGGCCGACCCGAACGTAGCTTTGCCCTTCAGGGACAACTGCGCCGACGAGATCTATGCCTACCACGTCCTGGAGCACGCCCAGGACCTAGTAGCGACGATGGAGGAGATCTGGCGAGTGTGCAAGGAGGGGAGCCTGGTCTACATCCGGGTGCCCCACGCCTCCTCTCCCTACGTGACCTGGGTCGACCCCGGCCACAGGCGCGGCCTGACCATCGAGACCTTCGCCTCCTTTGGCATCAACGAGCGGGCCCCCTTCGAGCTCGAGTATGCCCGCCTGCACTTCATCACGCGCAACGCCAAAGGCGAAGCCAGCCCCCTGCGCCGTCTCCTGAGCGACGTTCTGGAGGCTCTAGCGAATCGCAGCCGGACCGCCCAGTACCGCTGCGAGCGCTGGTGGGGCCCCTGGGTGGGCTTCGATGAGGCTTTCGTCATCCTGAGGGCGGTGAAGGAACGGCGGCCATCGCGCCGCCCCCACCGGCCGGCAGAAAGCCTGCAATCAGGTTGAGGTGGTGACAGCCTTGGCCCAGCAGCTGCCCGACCTTGACTACGCTCCCGAGGACTTCTTCCCCGGCCCCTACCGCCCGGATACCCAGTTCTACATCGACCGCCTGAGCGAGGCCACGATGCAGGCAGCCAAGCGCCTGCACCGGGGACGCATCCTGGATGTGGCCTGCGGCACAGCCGGACAGATGATCGAGCTCTCCCAGAAGGGTTGGCAGGCCTGGGGCCTCGACGCCTCCGACAAGATGCTGGCGATAGCCCGTAACGATGCCCAGAAGCGGGAAGCGAATGTGTCCCTGGTGAGGGGCATAGCCGAGAGGCTTCCCTTCCGCGATTCCTCCTTCGACCGCCTGATCTGCAAGGGCTCCCTGGACCACTTCGCCGAGCCCGAAGCCTTCATACGGGAGGTGGCCCGCGTGTTGAAGCCCAACGGCCGCGCCGTCTTCGCCCTCGCCAACTACGAAAGCCTCTCCTGCAGGCTCGGCCGCTGGCTCCATCCCTTCCTTGTGCGCTGCCACCGCCCGTCCAAAGCGGAACGCCCCTACTGGGCAATACCTCCCGATCACACTTTCAAAGGCGACTACGACCGAGTGATCCGCCTCGGCAACGGCTGGCTCGAGCTCAGAAAATGCCTGGGCGTTTCCCTGCTATGGCTCTTCCCCGGCTGGGGAAGCTTCCTGGACAAGCTGCCGCGGGGCCTGGCCTATGCCACCCTCAAGACAGCCGATGCCATCGCCCGCCTCGCGCCCGGCATGAGCGATGTCGTCATATCCGTCTGGTCGCCCAGGCCCGAGGTCAAGAGGCGGAAGGCGCCTCGCCGCACCAAGCGGCAGAGCAGGGGGACCGGATGAACATCTGCTTCCTCATGTATCACGGAAGCATGTACTCTGGCGGCCAGGGGATCTACCTCTACTACCTGACCCGCGAGCTCATGCGCCTGGGCCATGAGGTGCACGTCATCGCCGGCCCTCCCTACCCCATCATGGCCGAGGGCGTCCAGGTGCACCGCCTGGAGAGCTTCAGTTGGTTCCGCTTCGTTGAGGCGCGCCGAGAATTCCTCGACCGGCCCAACCCGCTGGAGTTCTTCTATCCCCTAAACCTGTTCGAGTTCGCCAGCACTCGCGCCGGCATCTTCTCCCTGATGTTCACCTTCAGCCTGCGAGCGGTGGCCAAGTTTCAGGAACTGCATCGCCGTCGGCCCTTCGACATCGTTCACGACAACCAGGGGCTGGGCATCGGCCTGCTGCTGATAAAGAGCCGCGGTGTGCCCATGGTGGCGACCATCCACCACCCCTTGTCCATCGATGTGCGCAACGCTGTGGCCCAGGCCACAGGCCCCATCGAGAAGGCCCGTCGCCTCATCTACTACCCCATCTTCATGCAGGAGTTCGTCGCCCGCCGTCTGGATAGGATCATCACCGTTTCGGAGGCCTCCGCCCGCATGGTGGAGCTGGCCTTCGCTGTGCCCAGGCAGCAGATGGACGTCATCTACAACGGAATCGATACCGACGTGTTCCGCCCCCTCAGTGTGGCCAAGCAACCCAACGACATCATCTTCGTGAGCAACTCCGAGGATCGAAACAAGGGCGCCCTCTACCTCCTCCAGGCCTTGCGCTACCTGCGCGACAGCACGGACTACCGCCTGACCTTTGTCGACCGGCCGCGGCAGCAGCTAAAGCTGGCTCCGCGTCTCCTGCGCCGCTACGGCCTGAGCAGCCGCGTTCGCTTCACTGGGCGAGTAA
>CAZPWU010000247.1:0-4499 GCA_964590325.1 uncultured Anaerolineaceae bacterium
CCCTGGCCCGGCACCCGTTTCCGCCTGGCGTCCTCCCCTCTATACGGTCCCATGGTCACCTACACCTTTCGACCATTTCTATTTCGTCAGTCCCATCGCGGCTGATGTGGTTAACTGGCCGTTAGCGGATTACCGCTACGGCGGGGTATTCTTCGCTGACGTCGTCCACACCGGCGTTGATATACCGGCGCCCAAAGGGACACCCGTCCTGGCAGCCGGACCGGGCAAGGTAATCTGGGCTGGATATGGAGTTTACCGCGGTGGAAATGATCCCAGCGACCCTTATGGGTTAGCAGTCACCATCCGTCATGACTTCGGCTACCAGGATCAGGCGTTATACACAGTATACGGACATCTTGACCAGGTTGATGTAGTCGAAGGCCAACATGTGGAAACAGGTGAGTTATTGGGATTGGTAGGGGAGACCGGTAAAGTCACCGGACCTCATCTTCACTTCGAGGTACGCCTGGGTTCTAATGATTACTATACTACCCGCAATCCCGAGCTATGGCTGGTGCCACCGATAGGCTGGGGTGTGCTGGCTGGACGAGTATTGGGTTCTGACGGCACTTTGCTGGCTGGGCAGCTTTTTACTATTCATTCTCTTGCTAACGATGGGAACTGGTTTGCACGTACGTATGGCAACAATACAGCCAACAGCGATCCTTACTATCGTGAGAATCTGGTGGTTGGGGACCTGCCCGCAGGCATTTATGAGATCCGCACAGCTTATGTCGGTCTTAGCTTTATCACACAGATCGTGATCCGTCCCGGGGAGGTCAGCTACTTTACCTTCCACGGAAGGTATGATTTCGAGGTCGGTCTGCCCCCAACACCGCGCTCGGATTTCAACCAATCACCTGAGAAAACCCCGACACACACCCCTTGACACTCCGAACATTTGTGCTAAACTATACCTTGGATAATAATCACTAAGAATTAACCAAGGAAAGTCGTTAAAAGGTCCACAAAAGGCATATATTCCCCACACACACCCTTCTGACGGTAACTACTGTTATAAAAGTTTCCACATAATCAGTTATATTGGATCGCCTACCACCAAAGGAGATACTCTCATGGTTCGAACCCCAAAAAGCCCGATACCACCCGCTGGCGAGAGCGACGAAAACCGCCAAATTGCATTAGAAAAAGCACTTGGCGATATTACCAAGCGTTACGGCGATGGCTCCATTATGCGCCTCGGTGAGGCCCATCACCTGGTCGTGGAAGCTATCCCGACCGGCGCACTCTCATTGGATATCGCCCTGGGAGTTGGGGGGATCCCGCGTGGCCGTATCACCGAAATATACGGACCCGAAGCCTCCGGTAAAACGACTATCTGCCAGCATATCGTCGCCGAGGCCCAAAGGA
Source organism: uncultured Anaerolineaceae bacterium (assembly GCA_964590325.1). GTDB lineage: Bacteria > Chloroflexota > Anaerolineae > Anaerolineales > UBA4823 > CAZPWU01. The sequence continues at coordinate 1,372 of CAZPWU010000247.1, forward strand.
TGGGGGGTACGGCTGCTTATGTGGATATGGAACATGCCCTCGATCCCACCTATGCCGAACGCTGTAATGTGGATGTGGATAGCTTACTCATTTCCCAGCCCGATACGGGTGAGCAAGCCCTGGAAATCACAGAAACCCTGGTGCGTTCCGGAGCGATTGACGTGGTAGTGATCGACTCGGTAGCAGCCCTTGTGCCGCGCGCAGAAATTGAAGGCGACATGGGCGACGCCACAATGGGTATGCAGGCCCGTCTGATGTCACAGGCTTTGCGCAAGCTCTCCGGAGCAATCAAACAGACTAACACTGCCGTGGTCTTCACCAACCAGTTGCGCCAGAAAATCGGTGTCATGTTTGGCAACCCGGAGACTACCACAGGGGGTATGGCGTTGAAATTTTACGCCTCTATCCGTCTGGACGTACGCCGCATCCAATCGATCAAAATGGGCCAGGATATTATCGGCAACCGCACTCGTGTAAGGGTGGTGAAAAACAAAGTTGCCCCACCTTTCCGCACCGCAGAATTTGATATTATGTATAACGAGGGTATTTCCAAGGCGGGTGATGTATTAGACCTGGCTACCAATTTAGAGATCGTGCTAAAACGAGGCTCTTTCTTCTCTTATGGTGATTTACGTTTGGGTCAGGGGCGTGAGAACGCCAAGGATTATCTACGCCAGAACCCAATCATCGCCGCAGAGATCGAGGCCGCTATCCGCCAGCAGGCCATGAGTGGGAACTTACCGGTCCCCTACGAGGGTGCCAGCTTCGTAGAAGAAAGTGGGTCGGCTGAAGAGGAAATGTAAGCGAGATTCGTGAAAAGTGATACCTGATCCGTGAAGGGGCAAAACTCAATACGCATGATATGCTATCAAATTCCATGAGGTGTTTTCGCTATCTCGTGCCAGCTTTAGCGGTACTTTTTCTAGCAGCGTGTGGCCCACGAGATTCCACCAAAACAACCAAAGGTGTTGGACAATCTTACTTCCAACCCCCAACATTAGCAGCTATAGCCCCACTATCCTCACCTACACCGGCCGGATATGGTGCGATAGGGGCGTATTCCCCACAGCTTAACCCGACCCCTCAATGCACAAATAACTTGACATATATTCAAGATATAACCATCCCAGACGGTACTCCGGTTACCCCAGGTCAGACTTTAGATAAACGCTGGCGAATACAGAATAGCGGAACCTGTAATTGGGATGAACACTATCGCATGAAGATGGTTGCTGGTCCTGGGTTAGGCGCACCAGTTGAGCAAGCTCTCTATCCTGCACGCAGTGGGAGTGAGGCAGTCATCCGTATCATGTTCACCGCTCCAGCGGATACGGGCGCTTACCGCAGCGCCTGGCAGGCATATGATCCCCAGGGGGAGCCATTCGGGGACCCATTTTTTATCGAGGTTATCGTTACAAACCCTTAATAATACATGGTGCTGTCTAAAAGTACTTATATGTCATGCTAAGCGAAGCATCTATAGACTATAGAGACCCTTCGCTAAGCTCAGGGTGACATAATACTTTTGGGACAACCGCATGTATTGTTATGTTCCTTCCTCCCAGGAGTTTAAGTAAGCCAATTGCTCTTTGGTCAGTGTATCGATTGTCACTCCCATCGCTTCCAGTTTTAGACGGGCGATCTCACGATCAATCGCTTCCGGCACACTGTATACCTTTTTCTCGAGTTTATCAGCGTTTTTCACCAGGTATTCTACGCTGAGCGCCTGGTTAGCAAATGACATATCCATTACACTAGCTGGATGGCCCTCAGCCGCAGTCAGGTTGATCAAACGCCCCTCTCCTAGCAGATTGATATGGCGCCCATCCGCTAGAGTATATTGCTCAACATAAGGCCGTACCAGGCGTTTTTCTTTCGATAAGGCTTCCAACGCGGGTATGTTAATCTCTACGTTAAAATGACCAGAATTAGCTACAATCGCTCCATCTTTCATCGTCTCGAAGTGCTGCCGATCGATCACATTGATATCGCCTGTCACTGTGACAAAAATATCGCCAATTTTGACAGCCTCACCCATCTGCATCACACGGAAACCATCCATCACAGCCTCAAGGGCTGCTAATGGGATCACCTCGGTGATAACAACATTAGCACCCATCCCGCGCGCCCGCATCGCCAGACCCCGCCCACACCAACCGTATCCGGCAATCACAAAAACCTTTCCAGCCAGAAGGACATTCGTAGATCGTACAATGCCATCAATGGTTGATTGGCCGGTACCATACCGATTATCGAAAAAGTGTTTGGTGCTGGCATCGTTGACGGCAATAACTGGGAACTCCAGCGCGCCATCACCAGCCATTGCTCGGAGACGGATAACGCCCGTTGTGGTTTCTTCGGTGCCTCCTATAATGCTCTTGAGTACATCCCGACGATCCTTGTGGAGCGTGCTGACAAGATCCGCACCATCATCCATCGTCACATTAGGTTGGTGGTCCAGGGCTAAGTTGATATGTTTATAATAAGTGATATTGTCCTCTCCCTTGATGGCAAAAGTAGGGATTTCAAAATGGCTCACCAGCGCAGCAGCTACATCGTCCTGTGTGGATAAAGGATTTGATGAGGTCAGCACTACATCAGCACCCCCCGCATGGAGAGTATGGGCCAGATGAGCGGTTTCCGTGGTTACATGCAAACAAGCGGAGATCCGTATGCCTCTTAATGGTCGTTCTTTTTCAAATCGTTCGCGGATCAACCGTAAAACGGGCATTTCACGTCCCGCCCACTCGATGCGTCTGCGCCCGCCTTCAGCCAGTTTTACATCTTTAATATCGTATTTTTCCATATACAGCTCCTTATCTTTTAATTAAAGCATCTAGCTGCCCATGGTCATCAAAATTCTGCCGGAAGCGTGCCACGAACTCTGCCGATGTGTAGTGGTGACCCTGAGGGCCATGTTCTTCGAGACAATAAGTGGCTGCCAGCACCCCCATCCGCCCACAGGTCTGCCAATCCCAACCACGGCTGTACCCGGCCAGGAACCCTCCACGGAAAGCATCACCAACGCCGGTCGGATCAGCGATGCTCGAGGGTGGAACGATCGGTATATGGTATTCTTCACCTTTGGTAAATACGTATTTTCCACCCTTGCCAACCCCTGCGGGGAC
>CAZPWU010000248.1:0-4495 GCA_964590325.1 uncultured Anaerolineaceae bacterium
GGTGACCGAGCGCTGGGGCGTCAAAGTGACCAACGTCGAAATCCGCGAGATCATCCCGCCGCGCGAAGTCCAGGAAGCCATGAACCGCCAGATGTCAGCCGAGCGCATCCGTCGCGCCGTGGTAACCGAGTCCACGGGTACCCGTGAAGCTGCCATCAACGTAGCCGAGGGTGATAAGCAGTCCAACATCCTTAAAGCCGAGGGTGAGAAGCAAGCCAACATCCTGCGCGCCGAGGGCGAGAAATCCGCTCTGCTGCTGCGCGCCGAAGGCTTCTCGGCGGCTTTGGACAAGATCTTCTCGATAGCCCAAACGATCGACGCCAAGACCATGACGCTGCAGTATTTCGATACACTTAAGGCTATCGGCGCCAGTCCGTCAACCAAGTACATCTTCCCCATGGAATTCACCAGCATGTTAAGCGGTTTTTTAAAGGGGAATGAAACCAAAACGTGAAGGTAACAACCAAAAACAGGGGTTTGCGGGTCTTTGCCCCGTAAACCCCTGTTTCTGGCATTTTTAAACGATGATTGACATTGCAGTCATCGCGCCAAGTTGTACGGTATCTGTTGAGCCAGCAACCTGGCGCGACCTCAATTCATTACGCCAGATCGAGAAAGCCTGCTTCCCGTTAGATGCTTGGCCGATTTGGGACTTGATCGGCGTTTTAACGCTACCCGACGTGGTGCGCCTGAAAGCCATCGGCGACGGGAAAATGGTCGGCTTTATCGCCGGTGACTTACGCCGTACTCAGGGTATGGCCTGGATCGCCACGATCGGTGTGCTGCCAGAATACCGCGGCAGAGGCATCGGGTCAGCCCTGCTGCTGGCGTGCGAGGAAAAGATGGGTCTGCCCAGGGTCCGCCTGTGTGTTCGCAAGTCAAATCTGGCTGCTATCCGTCTGTACCAGCGTTTGGGCTATGAAAAGTATGAGGAATGGGCCCGATATTATCAAGATGGCGAGGCAGCGTTAGTGATGGAAAAACTTCGGTAAAACTGGGCTATAATTACCGCATGTACCAAGTGAATTTCAGCATACGCCATGCGGATCTTTCCGAGCCAATTCTAATAACCCAACCTAAGGATCTCAAGGAGCTGGCCAGATCCCTGGCTCAGGAGCCCATTATAGCTGTGGACACCGAGTCCAACAGCCTGTATGCGTATCGCGAAAGAGTCTGTTTAATACAGTTTTCCACCCCCTACGCTGATTACCTGGTCGATCCCCTGGCGTTGAAAAATCTATCACCTCTGGTCCCTATATTTGCCAACCCGCATATTGAGAAAGTCTTCCACGCTGCCGAATATGACCTGATCTGCATGAAGCGCGATTTCGGTTTTAGCTTTGCCAACCTGTTTGACACCATGATCACCATGCGCATCCTGGGTAAGAAAGAAATCGGGCTGGGGACTATCCTCGAAAATGAGTTTAGTGTCACACAGGACAAGCGTCTGCAGCGGGCCAACTGGGGGCAGCGTCCACTCCCGCCACTGCTTCTGGCTTATGCTCGGCTGGACTCGCATTACTTGATCCCCCTCCGGCACCGGCTGCTCACCGAGTTAAAAGCCAATGACCTCTGGGCACTGGCATTAGAGGATTTCAACCGCCTTTGCCATGGAAATGAGCATAACCACAATAACCACAAGAATGAGGTTTGCTGGCGAATAAACGGTTCCTCCGAGCTAACACCACGACAGGTCACCATATTACAGGAAGTTTGCCTTTACCGCGATCAGGTGGCTCGGTCGGTTGACCGGCCTCTCTTTAAAGTATTTAATAATAAGCTAGTACTGTCCATTGCTGCGGCTAACCCCACCAGCCTCGATGACCTGAAGAAGCTACCCGGGATCAACCAGAGCCAGGTCCGCCGTCATGGAAAAGGGATCCTGCAAGCTGTTCAGCGCGGGTTGCAAGCTCCAATAGCTTCCCCACCCCGCTCACCCCGCCCCAATGAGCGGTACATGGCTCGCTTGGAAGCGCTGCGTCAGTGGCGTAAAAAGACTGCCCGCCAGATGGGGGTCGACTCAGACATCGTCTTGCCGCGCGATCTGCTCTACGCGATCACCGAACGTAACCCACGCAGGGAGGAAGCTCTGGCAAAGGTGATGCACGATGTGCCCTGGCGGTTGGAGCATTTTGGGGGACAGATCCTTGAAGTGATACGCAAATGCTGAGATGAAAATTACCTTCTACGGCGCTGCCCAAACTGTTACAGGTTCCCAGCATTTCCTCAACATCAACGGTCATACTCTTCTCCTCGAATGCGGTATGTTCCAGGGTCATCGGCAGGATACCTATGAGCGTAATCGCAACTTCACTTACAATCCGGGTCAGCTTGATGCCGTGATCCTGTCGCACGCCCACATTGACCATTGCGGTAACCTGCCTAACCTGATCAAGAAAGGTTACCGCGGGCCCATTTACACCACCATTGCCACTGCCCATCTGGGGAACATCGTTCTGATCGATTCGGGACATGTCCAGGAATCAGACGCGGCCTTTGTCAATAAGAAACACGCCGTTAGAGGCCAACCTCCCGTGCAGCCACTCTACACGCTCGAAGACGCAGCTCGGGTAGCCCAATATTTCTACGGTATGCAGTATGACGAGCCTTTCCAGCCTTTCGATGGGGTGACTGCACGCCTGGTGGATGCGGGTCATATCCTGGGCTCAGCAGCAGTTGTATTGGATGTGGAGGAAAAAGGCCGTAAGCTGCGCCTGTGGTTTTCGGGAGATATCGGACGTAGAGATCTCCCCCTGCTGCGCGACCCGGTGCTACCCACTATGGCAGATTACTTAGTCATGGAATGCACCTACGGCGATCAACGCCACAGCGATCCCCAGGCAGCTTACGAGGAGCTCCGCGATGCCGTCGCCCATACGATCGACAGGCGCGGTAAAGTCATCATCCCGGCTTTTGCGGTGGGTCGTACCCAGGAGCTGGTATACGACCTGCACCGTATGATCGAGAGTGGAGATATCCCCCGTATCCCGGTGATCGTCGATAGTCCTCTGGCGGTCAACGCCTCGGATGTGTTTCGCGCCCACCCGGAATGCTTCGACCAGGAGACTCAGGAGTTTATCCGCACCGACCGTCACCATGCCGCCCTGGGATTTGACTTGCTGACTTATACGCGTTCGGTGGAGGAATCTAAAGCCCTGAACAGTCGCAAAGACCCGATGGTCATTATCTCGGCCTCAGGTATGGCGGAAACTGGGCGCATCCTGCACCACCTACGTAACAACATTGGAGACCCACGCAATACTATCCTGATCGTCTCCTGGCAAGCACCCAACACCTTGGGACGTCGCCTGGCTGACCGCGAGAAGCGGGTGAGAATTTTTGGTGAAGAATTCGATTTAGAAGCGGAAGTCGTTACCATCGGGGGACTGTCAGCCCATGCCGGGCAGGACTTCTTGATGGAATACGCTCTGGCGGTAAAAGACCACGTCAGGCAGATCTACCTGGTTCATGGCGAGTCAATTGCCGCCGAAGCCCTGCGCGCCAGGCTGAGCGAATCTGGCCTGACGCAGGTGGTATATCCCGAACAAGGGGTAAGTGTAAATATTTAGCCCACGAATTGCACGAAATGAAAACTCGCCTGCATCCTGGACTGACTGCACTACTTGAAGTTGGGATCATGTTCTTACCGGCGATCCCGGCTTACTTGTGGATGTGGCCAAATGTGAAGGGAGCAAGCTTGTGGGTCGCACAGATCATCACCTATGTCTATGTCTTGGCAGGGACGCTGTGGATCGGCCTGCGGCGTTGGAACCTGGATAAGCTAGGGATCAACAAGGGCGGTCTCTGGCTGAGCCTGGCGTGCGGGTTAGCTATCCTGGCAGGCCGACATCTAATCATCCTGGCAATTGACTGGGGTTTCAGCACACCTAATATCAACCTGCCCTGGTTAGCCGGGCAGGTTCTGTACTATTTTGGGCTGGTCGGGCTGGTGGAAGAGCTGCTCTTCCGCGGGCTGGTCTACCGCGCCCTGGGAGAATGGCGCGGCGAAAGATGGGCGATCTGGGGCTCCAGCATCGGCTTTGTGCTCTGGCATATCTTCGGACAGGGACCATTGATGGGCGCTGCGGCCCTATTCATCGGACTGCTCTTCGCACTCATTCGTTGGCGGGGAGGCGGGATCCTGGGATTGATCGTGCTTCACGCCTTGTGGGATCTTCAGTCTGTTCTACTGGTATCTGGCTCCAATAAAGAGATTTTTAGCGTAGGTCGGCCAGATATCATTCACCCGGTCTGGATAATCCTGGGGTATGCGATGATCTTGATCGTCGCGGTTTACCTGTGGAAGGTCCATCCAATGATTAAAGGAAGGTGATCCATGTACGTTAACAATACCGTGCAGTGTAAGGAGCTAACATGCCTTGATGTGAGGCACGAGAGTTATGCTATCCCGGATGTAGAACTGAACCCAGAAGATTTTTCTATCATAATGATCTCCGAAGCAGCCCCGGTAAATCCGACCGACACTTATTATGCT
>CAZPWU010000249.1:0-4471 GCA_964590325.1 uncultured Anaerolineaceae bacterium
TTCACCCTACAACTCCGAGGTCCATTTGGTACTGGCGTATGTACGGATTTCCATCAGGCTCCGCTTTCTGTAACACCGTTTCAGCACTTACTCGTCCTCTTCACAGTCTTTATATATTTAGTTATTGGGTCGGTTTATAACGCGTAATCCAGGATCTGTCAAGAGGTCTTCCCCGACTCTCCTGATAAGTCTCTTGAATGTAAAGGGATATTGGTCTTTCTCACCGGCCGCATAATGGGTAACTTCGGATTCTAGCCATTCTTCAGGATTATAAATAGGAAAAAATGTATCAGCCTGGATTTTAGTATGTACAACCGTCAGGTACATTTGGTTCGCAAAAGCCAAAAATTTCGTAAAAATAGTGCTTCCCCCACAGATAAATACCTCACTTTCGCCCCCGGATCTAGCAACAGCAAGAGCTTCATCAACCGAATGAACGACCAAGCAATTCTCGACGGAGTAGGATAAATTGCGTGTTAATATGATAATCTGCCTGCCCGGTAAGGGCTTACCTATCGATTCATAAGTCTTGCGACCCATGATGAGATGGTGACCCATAGTTATTACTTTGAAATGTTTTAGGTCTGAGTTCAAGTGCCACGGAATGCGGTTGTTTATACCTATACCGCGGTTCTCATCCATCGCAACAATCAATGAAATAATCACACTGAAACCTGAGCTTTAATGTGTGGATGAGCCTGGTAGTCCTGCAGTTCAAAGTCAGTAGGACTAAATTCATATATTGACTTGACAGCAGGATTAAGTTTTATGCTTGGCGAGGTGAAGGGCTGACGAGTTAATTGCAGTTTTGCTTGCCCAATATGGTTTAAATATAAATGGGCATCCCCGAAGGTGTGTATAAACTCTCCCACACCTAATCCACAGACCTGTGCGATCATGTGTGTTAACAATGCATATGAAGCGATATTAAAGGGCACACCCAGAAAGATATCCGCGGAACGTTGATAGAGTTGGCAGGAAAGCTGACCATTTACAATATAAAACTGGAAAAGGACATGACATGGGGGTAAAGCCATCTTTTCCAGTTCACCGACATTCCAGGCGCTAATGATCAGCCTCCTTGAATCAGGTTGGGTTTTAATATTATGAATAGTCTGTGAAATTTGGTCTATCACTCGACCATCCGTGGTTTTCCATAATCGCCATTGCGTACCATAGATGGGTCCTAGGTCGCCGGTTTCATCTGCCCATTCATCCCATATATGGACACCGTTATCTTGGAGGTACTTAATATTAGTTTCTCCCTTCAGAAACCATATTAACTCATATATGATGGACTTGAGATTTAATCTCTTGGTTGTTAGGAGGGGGAATCCATCGTTCAGGTTAAACCGCATCTGGTAACCAAAAATCGATAAGGTTCCAGTGCCAGTTCGGTCTTGTTTCCTGATTCCTTGATCGAGGACATACTGCATCAAATCCAGGTACTGTCTCATTACGAATCCTAGTGATATAACTGACGGTCATTTTCTTTAGTCAAAAACAGCACCTTCCGCGTTTGATTAATATCTTCTTGGATTTGATCTACCAAGGCCTCGACGCTTGGAAATCGTTTCTCACCGCGTAGACGGGTGACAAAATCTAAATTGATATTCTTCCCATATAGATCACCTTCGAAATCTAGAATGTGGGCTTCAACCTGGAGGAGCGGTGATTTTCCATCGAAGGTTGGGCGTATACCGATATTAACCGCTGCTTCATATTGCTGACAATCGACCTGTGCCCGGCATGCATATACACCATTGGTAGGTAATATTTGTTCAGACCAAATAGTCAAATTAGCTGTGGGTATACCTATCGTCTGACCTCGACCATCACCTTGTACAACCTTCCCATTGATACGGTAAAAACGACCTAATAACCGCGCGGTCTTCTCCATATCTCCGTTTTGTAAAAAGGTGCGTATCTGACTCGATGATATAACCTGTCCGTCAATCTCTACGGGAGGAAGCACCTCTAAATCAAAACCAAGCTCATTACCCAGGCGATATAATGTCGGAACGTCACCCTCACGACCACGTCCCAGAGCGAAATTATACCCAACCCATAACTTCCGAAAATATAAATGCTGTTTTAGATGAATCAGGAAATCTAGGGCCGATGTCGATGCAACCTCACGGTTAAATGGATGCGTAACCACAATATCAACGCCTAAATCTCCTAATAATTTCGCACGTTCTTCAGGATTGGTAAGGTAAAACGGGCCACTGAGTCCGCGTAATACTATCCCTGGGTGAGGATAAAAGGTAACAACTACTGCAAGGGCATTCTCAGAATGTGCGCCAGTTGCTAACCTGCGAATGATTTCCTGATGACCGCGATGTACACCATCAAATGAACCGATGGTCAACCAGGCGCCCTCGACAGTAACCTCTTCTAATGACCAGAAATGTTGCATCTTTTCGTGATGAACAGCTTTACGATTGGAAGAATACTTTGCGAGGCTGCCATTCGTGTGTCTCAGCATCCACTTCTATGAGTGCCACCAGATCTCCTTGCTCGCTTACACCACGGGCCCAACCAGTCTCGTTATGCTCAGCAGGAATACGATGACCATGACGGATTAATTCCACCTGATCGGCGTTTAATTCCACCATCGGCCAATCTCCAAGTGCTTCCGCTGCTGGGATCAGATATTTATACCAATCACCAGCTACAAATGATTCCTGCAACCTGCGAAGAGGCACAGCATCCCTTAGGGTAAATCGACCGCTCTTGGTTCGCCGTAAACCTACAAGGTGAGCACCGCAGCCCAAGGCTTTACCTAAATCATTAGCTAAGGAACGAACATAGGTCCCTGATGAACAAAATACATCAATGACCACCTCTGGAGGTGCCCATTCGAGAAGTTCCAGGCTATACACCTGTATCGTACGCGGTTCCAGGTTTACTTCTTCACCTTCACGTGCCATCTCGTAAGCTTTCCGACCTTGTACCTTTACGGCAGAATATGGCGGCGGTGTTTGTATGATTTCTCCTACAAATTGCTGAAGGATATCTACAAACCGCTCTTCAGTAATATTTTCAACTGATGCAGAAGAGGTAACTTCTCCTTCTGCATCGTAGGTATCAGTTGAACTACCCAGACGGATTGTCGCCTGGTAGCGTTTATCGGAAGCAGATACATATTCACTTAGACGCACAGCCGGGCCAATTAGAATCACTAATACACCCGAAGCGCGTGGGTCAAGGGTACCGGTATGTCCGGCGCGACGGATGTTCGTACCACGACGTATGATTTGGACAACATCATGGGATGTCAAACCAACCGGCTTATCTACTACCAGTACCCCCGAAACGGCATTCGTCATTTGTTCTTTTTGGTTCATATTTATTTCCTAATTAAACTGCTCTTGTGAATTTGGCATTATACGCCAAAATATATCAAACCGTAGATGGGATTTCCACCTTCTCCTGGACACATAAGGCCTGCGTGGCTTCTAACACATCCTTTTGGACATCCTCTAGCGTTCCTTCTATGTCAGCACCTGCCGCAGCTTTATGTCCTCCACCACCAAATTTTACAGCGACTCGTGATACATCGATTCCTGATCGAGATCTCCAACTGACTTTTACATGGCTGTGAGTCTGTTCAATAAAAACCAAGGCAATGTCAGCTCCTTCAATCGTGGATAGGATGTTTATTAAATCAGCATCATCACTACCCGGATAATCTGCTTTATTACGGTCTTCTAATGTAAGGGTAGTCCAGATTAGATTCCTATCACGTTGAAGCTTTGATAAACCCGATCCCCAATAACGAGCTTCGGGAAAAGTGCGTTGAACCAGTAAGCGATAGTATAACTCGTGGATATTTGCCCCAGCCTCCATCAATTTAGCTGTAATCCGCATAGTCTGAGGGGTAAGATTATCCGTACGGAACCCTATGGTATCTGTGAGAATGCCCATTAATAACGCTGAGGCAACAAGCTCTGTCATAGGTAAGTCTAACTTAGCTAAATTTTGTGCAATTATTTCTGAGGTAGCAGTAGCATCATGTTGAACCAGATTGATCCGAGCGAAGTGGTTATTTGTGATATGGTGATCAATATTTATATCTGGGATTCGATGATCAACCAATCCATCACCAATACGATCCACATCAGAGCAATCCACTACTACTTTTAAATCAAACACCCCATTAGATTGGGCAACTACTTGACTACTGCCTGGTAAATATCGCATACTGGCCGGGATACCGTCTCGGGATATTAATTGAACTTGCTTACCAATCGCCTGTAATGCCAATCCTAATCCCAACAATGAACCAATCGCATCCCCATCCGGACGGATATGAGTGGTCACTAAGATATTGTGCGCTTGATGCAATTCCCGACGCGCTGTCTCTAGCAAAGCCTCATTCATCCGTATCAGTCTCCCGGACTGTTGCCGATGACTCAGATGAATGCAGGGATTGATCTTCATTATGCAGGGAGGCGATTATTTGTTC
>CAZPWU010000250.1:0-4462 GCA_964590325.1 uncultured Anaerolineaceae bacterium
GTTGACCTGATCATCCACCAAGAGCGTATGCGCGATGGTACCCGTAAAGTAGTCAATATTACAGAGATTACTGGTATGGAAGGTGATGTTATTACCATGACGGATGTATTTGTATTTGAGCAGTCGGGTTTTGAAGGTGGAAAAGTTATCGGTCGGTTAAGACCGACTGGTCTAAGGCCTAAGTTTATGGACAAGATTGATGCTGCCGGAATCCACCTACCTCCATCGATATTTGGTATTGGTGAACGTAGACGTATGTAATATAAGAAAAGGGTATCTATGGCTACGACCATCCTTTTTGTTGGGTTAGGACTGGCATTCTTATTTCTGGTCATTGGGTTAGTAGTCTCAGTGAGTGATGAACGCTCATTAGTAGACGAGCGGTTAGGTCGCTACCTTGAAGATGAGGCTTACATAAAGGAAGCGACAGCAGCTGATAGATCCGCTCCCTTGACAGAATGGCTAACAACTCAGGCAGGGCGTTTTACCTGGGGTGAGAATCTAGCAAAAGAACTGGCCCGTGCTGATATTAAGCTTAGGGTTGGTGAATACTTAGGTGTAATGGTCATCGTTGCTTTTGGAGGGGCGGTAATATTCTGGCTGGTTGGTGGTCGTAGTATCCCCATTGCTCTGATCGGTGCTATTATCGGCTTATATATTCCTCGCTATTATGTAAGCCGCGAACAATCCAGGCGTTTGATTCGGTTTGATGACCAACTTGCGGATATGTTAAACCTCATGGTAAATGGTTTGAGAGCTGGTTATTCCACCATGCAGGCCATGGAAGCCGTGAGTAAGGAGCTACCAGCACCGATATCGGATGAATTCCGACGCGTGGTACAGGAAATGCAGTTGGGTATCCCGATGGAACATGCTATGGATAACCTCATGCGGCGGATACCCAGTAGAGACCTTGATCTGGTTGTGACGGCGATTAACGTGCAAAGGGAGGTTGGTGGTAACCTGGCTGAAGTATTATCAACAATATCGCATACCATACGTGAACGCGTGCGCGTTAAAGGGGAGATTCGCGTCATGGTGTCTCAAGTGATGATGTCGGGAAAGTTTTTGGCTGTCATGCCAATATTGCTTTCGCTCATCATGTATTTTCTCAACCGTCCCTATATGATGTTGTTTTTCGATCCCAAGACACGCTGGTTGGGTATACCGATGTTAATCGTTGGTGCGGTTATGATTTCATTAGGTTACTTTACGATGAGAAAAATGGCTGACATCGAGGTTTGATAAAAGAGGCAACTTCTATGGCGACGACTATACTATTTATTATTATTGGTGTTGTAATTATCGGTGCTGTTATCCTGGTCATCGTTGGATTACGTTCTCCTCAGGGAGAAGACCCACTCCAGGAACGTCTGGCGGAGTTTGCCGACCGCGGTGAGCCGGCTACGCTGGAAGACATTGAACTGTCACAGCCATTTGCTCAGCGCATCATACTTCCTATTGCTAAGAAATTAGGGGAAATATCCGTTAAATTTACCCCGCAGAATGCTATTTTACAGATGGAAAAGAAGCTGGAAATGGCGGGAAATCCAGGTGGTATCGACGCTGCAACATTTTTTACACTTCGTTTCTTTGGCCTGGGTTTGGGAGGCCTATTTTTAATCCTGGCTGCAATTGCACCTTCTAACAGCTTTATTAAAGGCAGAGGGTTATTATTCGCGATACCGGCTGCAGTACTCGGTTTTTATCTACCTGATCTCTTGATTAGTTCGAGAATCGCCAGACGCCAAAGACAGATACGTAAATCGATGCCGGATGCGCTGGATCTATTAACTATTTGTGTAGAAGCGGGTCTCGGTTTTGATGCCGCTATGCAAAAAATTTATGAGAAATGGGATAATGAGCTAGGACGCGCATTTGGGCGCGTTGTGCGCGAGATCCAACTCGGTAAATATCGCCGCGAGGCTCTACGGGATATGGCGGACCGTCTCGGTATACCAGAGATGACCAGCTTTGTTGCTGCCATCATCCAAAGTGAGCAGTTGGGCGTCAGTATGGCGCAAGTCTTACGCATTCAAGCTGATCAAATGAGGATAAAGCGCCGACAGTTTGCTGAGGAAGAAGCCCATAAAGCCCCCATTAAAATGCTTATCCCAATGGCGTTGTTCATTTTCCCCGCTATTTGTATTGTCTTGATGGTACCGGCTATATTAAAACTGATTTCCTCGGGCGTACTTGGCGCATTCTAGCCATTTCCAACAGTTAAACAATTGAATGACGTATCTCTTTTTCGAGGTACAAATGGCGCTTATGAGCCGTTCAGTATATCGATTCTACCGGTTGATGTGGTCGAGCTTGGATTGGTTATACCCACCAAACTGTGGGGGATGCGGAAAACCTGGTAGACGTTGGTGCCCCGATTGTCAACAATCCACTGAAATCATTACGCCCCCTTTTTGCTCTAAATGTGGCCAAACCCAGGAGGATATAGGCCTGTGTGTGCGTTGCCGGAATACTACACAACATTATGCTGCCTTGCGTTCCTGGGCGGTTTTTAGGGATGGATTACGAAAGGCAATACATCGCTTAAAATACAGACGAGACATGAGCTTAGGGGAAATATTATCCAGGCCATTAATCCATTGCCTGGAGACCTATGCATGGTATATCGATATAGTAATCCCTGTACCGCTAGGTCTTGCCCGTTTGGCAGAGCGTGGATATAATCAGTCCGCTCTATTAGCCAGACCACTTGCATTAGGAGCAGAACTGGCTTATTATCCTCAGGCACTCCATAGAATCCGTGAAACACAATCACAAGTAGGTTTGTCTATGGAGGAACGACGGCTAAATGTGGATGGTGCTTTTCAAGCTAATAAGGGCTTGGTGGAAGGATATAACGTACTTATAATAGACGACGTAGCTACCAGTGGTGCAACTATTGATGCTTGTGCAGTCGCACTCCTTAATGCTGGAGCTAACGAGGTTTATGGACTCACATTGGCACGAGCTGTAAGACATCCAGTCGGTGTGGAAGAATTTATCCAGTAAATGATTTTAAGTATCGGGGTGACAGTTTCATTTATGAAATAATAAATTGCCAGGAGGAAAGTCAATGACAGTCGAAGTGGAAATTTACGGACGTAATCTAGAAGTAACCGATCGGATCCGAGATTATGTGACTAAGAAAGCTTCCAAATTAGACCGCTACCTTACCGGTATTGAAGAGACACGTATCGATTTGGCTTATGTCAAATCAGCTCGAAGCGCGTCTGATCGTCAGGTCGCTCAAATTACTGTTCGGGGTAAAGGTTTTATTCTACGATCTGAAGAACGGGCTGACGATATCTTTACTGCGTTTGATGAAGCTCTTGACAAGGTACAGCGTCGAATGGAACGTTATAAGGGGAAACGTCATCGTGGGCGCGGTGATGGTCGATCGGCTGCTGAAGTTGTCCTGCAGGTGGAGGAGGAAGAACATACCGAGGAGCTAGGACCGGTGATCGCTCGACGTAAACGGTTCGTATTATCACCCATGGATGAAATGGAAGCCCTTGAGCAGATGGTCCTGCTCGGACACGAGAGCTTTTTTGTATTTTTCAATGCGAATACTAATGCCATTAACATCCTTTACCAAAGGCGTGATGGCACCTATGGGTTAATTGAGCCCGAAATAGGTTGACATACTTTTAGATTCTAAATTCGGTGGCGAAGGGTTATGATTAGACCTTCGCCACTTTCTTCATCGAATATCAGGTATTTATTATGAGTGATGATGACTTTTCGATCTCCGAATTAGAAGATTTACTACCGTCTAATGAAATCGATTTGCGCGCGGTGGAAAAGGCTGTTGAGCAGATGCTCATTGCCTTCGGTGAAAACCCCAGACGGAGAGGTTTACAACGAACCCCTGAACGTGTAGCTCGGATGTTCACCGAACTTCTAGCGGGTTATCGTACTGACCCAGTAGCTATGGTGAATGATGCGATTTTTGAAGTTACTTATGACGAAATGGTGATCGTGCGTGATATTGAATTTTATAGTATATGTGAGCACCACATGCTGCCATTCATGGGCCGAGCCCACGTTGCTTATTTACCCAAGGGTCGGGTCATCGGATTGTCGAAAATCCCTCGCATTGTTGATTTTTACGCCCGGCGCCTCCAGGTCCAGGAACGTCTGACAACTCTAATAGCGAAGTTTATTGATGACATCCTTCAGCCTCGTGGTGTTGCCGTGGTCGTTGAATGTTTACACCTGTGCTCGATGATGCGCGGTGTAAAGAAACATGATGCCCGGATGACGACTTCAGCAATGTTAGGCGCTTTCCGTAATAATATCGCCACGCGTCAAGAATTCTTGGACAATATATCCAGGGGCGCTAATCCGATGAGATTCTAAATCTCTTAAGGTTTTAATTCCACATCAGGACGTGCCTTTATCTCAGAGTCAAACATCAATCTCATGGCGACGTCTGCGATCGTTTCTCCAGTCTCCGGAT
>CAZPWU010000251.1:0-4453 GCA_964590325.1 uncultured Anaerolineaceae bacterium
CCCTTTTAAATCCAGCTTATCACTGGCTTCACTGCTATACTGAAAGGTTAAATGGCAGCCATCAAAGCTGAATTCAGCAGACACGATCTTTACGTCCGCCAACTTCAACTCGGCAGCCTTTGCGCGACAGTTTACCATGGCTTCGACTTCCCTTTTTTGCCAGATCTGCCGAACAGCCAGGTCCTGTGGCGTAGCGATACGTTGGACAACTTTCCAGTTGCCCTCAGGGGGGTGAGGTGGGTCCTCGACGAATTGGATCACCTGGCCTAATTGAGTGCCGCGGGTGGTGTCGACGACCACAAAATCCCCCTGGTGTATCTCGGGGAATTTACTGGAATCAAAATGGTAGATTTTTCCGATCTTTTGAAATCGTATACCAACAATTAAGGGTTGCATACAAACATCCAAATACTCATCCGACCATTTTGATCGGAATCAAGTTACTCTGGCTCATCGCCGCTACACTGACTTTAGCTGCAATGTCTTCAGTCACGGCACGTAATGCCTTTGCAACGGCCGAATCAGGTGAAGCTAAAACTACCGGTTTCCCGCTGTCCCCACCAATGCGTACCGCTGCGTCCATCGGAATCGCTCCGATGAACGGCACACCAGTTTCATCGGATAATAGTTTACCACCCCCGGTACCAAACACATCCATGCGCGTCCCATCTGGTAATTCCAGGTAACTCATGTTCTCAACGACACCTAATATCGGGACATTCAATTGGCGAAACATCTCGAGGCTGCGCTGTGCATCCTCAAGAGAGACCTGCTGTGGGAGGGTGACAATGACACCACCACTCAGAGGCAAAGACTGAGCCAGACTCAAAGCTGCATCTCCTGTACCAGGTGGCAAGTCTACCACCAGGTAATCCAATTCTCCCCATTCCACATCACTGAGGAATTGACGGATAGCTGAATGCAGCATCGGTCCACGCCATATCAAGGGTTGTCCAGGTTTGACCAGGAAACCGATCGACATTAATTTAACACCATAGGCAATAGCTGGGATCAGCTTGTCTTTTTGTTGGGGAGGCAAGTGCTCCACACCCATCATCGTCGGTATATTGGGCCCGTAGATATCAGCATCCAGCAGTCCCACCCGTGCACCAACCTGTGCTAAAAGGACTGCCACGTTCACTGCGACAGTGCTTTTCCCTACACCACCTTTACCAGATGCAATCGCAATCGCGTTACGAATCGGTAGCTGCAAGAGGCCACGAGCGCGACCATCATTGGGCACATTAGATACCAAATTCACATCGACGGCAGATACACCTGGCAGTACTAAGACTGCCTCTCGGGCATCCTTCTCAATCTTCGTTCGTAAGGGACAGGCTGGAGTGGTTAATACAACCGTAAAGCTTACCTGTGCGGTTTTATTATTAGCATCCTTAGCGATCTTTAAGTCCTTGATCATCTTTAACGAGACCAGGTCCTTGTGTAGTTCGGGTTCTTGCACTTTGCTGAGTGCGGCCATAATGGCGTCTTGATTCACAATTGGTTTTACCATTCTACATCCCTAAAAATCTCGGTTATTCCTTGCTAAGAAATCTCGCTACTTCCGTCTGTGCGTCTTTATATAGTTTAATCAGCTCATGGTCACTGCCGCGATAACGGCGTACGGTCTGGTTAACGCATACAGTACATCCCTGCATAGCCCTAAACGAATCCGCCTGACAGGAGGTGCATCCACCCAAACGGACCATAAACAACACGAAAGCTAAACGGTCTAACGCGGTAGGATCTTGTTCGAGGACGCGATCAATAAGGTCACGCCATTCTTTACCCCGCAAGTCACGTAGAGTGGGGATTACCCTGGGTGGGAATAACAAATCTGTATCGCTGTTGTACATCTTCTATAGTTTACTATATCTGTTGAAGTATTCAATAAGGATTGTATTAAATTATTAGCATACAAACTATCCAACAACCTCCGCTTTCCGGGCAGCCTTGGTAGCCTCAGCCTGTTTTCGGGCTGCCTCTTCACGAGCATAATTAACAGGACGAATGGAGGCGTAATAAGAAAGCGGTTTTGAGAGCTTTTCTTTATTATAGATGTTATGCTGGTAGCGATCGTAACCCGCCAGCTCATAATCATGGTCCATCTTGATCGCGTCAAATGGACAGTACTCAGCGCAAAAACCACAGTTCATACAGATATCGACATCGATATAGAACTCTGCTGGTACCGGAACCGGTCGACCTGTCTTAGGATCATTGGTGCGCACAATCCAGATACACTGCGGAGGGCACACTTTAGCGCAGATACCGCATGAGGTACACCGATCAACCTTATCTCCATTCTCATTGACTTCATAAATCAAAAATGGAAGGAAGCGGAATTCTTCCGGTACAGGCAGCTTTTCCTCGGGATATTGGACTGTAAAGATTCCCCGCGTTTTTGTACTCATGCGCTGGGATATCCCTTCAGAGGTATAGTAGCGTTTGCCCAGCCACTTGATATCTTCGAGATAGGTCTCGATAAAGTGTTTAAAGGCTACACCCAGGCCTTTTATAACGCCAAATCCATACATATTACGCTCCAATTATAGTCAAAGACATGCATATCCCTGCAAAAGGCTAATCCTAACGGTCGGTCTCTCCCAATACAATATCGATCGATCCTAAAATCGCCACCACATCCGCCACTTTATTACCCCGGCTTATCGGGCCCAGGACGGTCAGGTTTATAAACGAGGGGGCTCGGACGTGATAGCGCCATGGGTTGGGTTTACCATTCGATACGACATAAAAACCCAATTCTCCCTTGGGCCCCTCCACCCGTCCATAAGCTTCTCCTGCGGGGACGCGCACCTGGTATTGGGGTTTGCCCACCTGGATTGGACCCTCTGGAATATCACGCACCGCCTGTTGTAAAATGCGAACACTCTGGCGTATCTCATCCATGCGGATCATATACCGGTCGTAAATGTCACCGTGATATCGGACTGCGACGTCAAAATCAAAGCGGTCGTAGATGCTGTAGGGATCAGCCCGCCGCACATCATAAGGGATCCCTGAAGCGCGTAGGACCGGTCCGGCAGCCGAATAAGCGATCGCTTGTTCGGGGGTTAAGACACCGACGCCTTCAGCACGGTTACGGACGATTTCGCTCTGGGTGATGTATATGTCCAGGTCATCCATTTTGCGCAATAAGCGTTCATTTGCCAACGCAGAGATTTTAGGCAGTACACCTTCCGGTAGATCACGCGCTACCCCGCCAAAGCGGAAGTAGTTGCACATCATCCGTGACCCTGACACAGCCTCGAAGATGTCCAAAATAAGCTCGCGTTCCTCAAGCGCGTACAACATTGGGGTGAAATAGGCCCCTAGGTCATTTAGCAAAGCACCGATTGCCATCAGGTGGTTGCTGATACGGGTTAATTCCGCCATCATCACGCGGATATATTCTGCCCGCTCAGGGGGATGGATTCCCATCAACTTTTCCACTGCCAGGGCATAACCAAAATTATTACTCATAGATGAGAGATAGTCCAACCGGTCAGTAAATGGCATATTTTGGAGGAATGTATTCCGCTCACCTATTTTTTCGTGATTGCGATGTAAATAGCCCATCACCGGTTTTAAATCGACGATCGTCTCCCCTTCAAGTTTAACGACCATTCGGAAAACGCCGTGTGTCGAAGGGTGCTGGGGGCCCATGTTGATGACCATCTGGTCTGTTTTAAGCGTGCCATCCGGATGAACCACACCCCCCAGCCCCGCATACAGGGCAGCATCACCTTCTGGCGTCCAAGTATCAGGGTTAAAACCAGCCGGATAATTTATATTATTGTTATAAGGGTTTTTATCTTCTGCTCGCCAGATTTGCCCTTCCGGCCAGCGGTTCTTGAAGGGTTTGTTTTCTTCCTCATAAAAAGGTTCGCGCCAATCTTTCCGAAGAGGATGACCCGCAAAGCCTTCCCACATTAGAACCCGCCGTAGGTCGGGGTGGTCGGTAAATCGGATCCCTAAAAGGTCCCAGGCTTCCCTCTCCTGAAATTCGACACCTGGGTAAACCGAAACCAACGAGGGTACCATGGGGTCTTCACGCGGCACCTGGACTTTAAAAACAAGCGCTGACCCACCGGTTGACCTGTAAGCGTGGTAGACAACCTCTATTTTGCCTTCTGGGAGGTAATCTACCCCGGTTACCGATGAAAGGTAGTCATAACCTAAATCATCTCGTAATAACTTGGAAAACTTAACCAGGTCCTGTAGGTTAACGATATATCCCTCATAACCTTTTCGGGTATCGGGAACAATCATGCCCTGGAAATAATCGCTCAAGCTCTGGTTTACCGTAAGCGTCTCGACACTCATGGGATAACTCCATTCACACCGGTTCAGTCATCGAAGCAGCTTCAACCGGAGCTGTATTAGCTTCTATAGGCTGCGTTTGCTTCTTGATGATCGGGATTTGGCGTGGATCGATGAGATCTGGTCCTAG
>CAZPWU010000252.1:0-1064 GCA_964590325.1 uncultured Anaerolineaceae bacterium
GTCAAAGGTGGAGATTCAGCATATTGTTGCCCTGGGTGAATCTGGTTCGGCATCAGCCATTTCTGAGCTGGTTGTTTATTTGCAGAACCCATACGGCAGTGTTCGATGTTTGGCTGCATTCGCTTTAGGTAAAATTGGGGACAAATGCGCCACAGTACCGCTTATTGAGCTGCTGGAGCGAGAAGAAAAGCCACAGGTTCGACAGTATGCGGTCAAAGCATTGGGTAGAATTGGAGATATTCAGGCAAAATTTATTTTGGAAACCATTGCTCATAATGATCACGAACAAGATTACACCCGCAAAGCTGCCAGACTCGCTCTGAAGAGATTGCACCCTGTTGAAAAGGCAGGAATAGATTCTACGGATATAATCCAGCAAAAGCCAATTCATCCATCAGAAGACCAGATTGCTGTATTCCTTTCCCGCCCACACCCGCGTCAACTGCCAGGCCCGTGGAGCGCGGGATGGGCTTTAGGATTCCACAGCCAATTCGCTGGTTCGGATTGGAGCCGCAGTGAAACTGGAGAGTTGGCTTATCGTTTGAAATACCAGAACGATCTCTCCGTGCTGCCCGCGCTGGTGGAACAAGCCATGGTGTTGATCGCAGACCATCACGAACTGGCCCAGGTGGATGCCGTTGTGCCCGTGCCGCCATCTACGCCGCGCTTGCACGATCCGGTTAGCAGCTTTGCCAAAGCATTAGCCCAACGGCTCGGTTTGGCATTCTTGCCCGTGCTGATCAAGTCAAGGCAAATCGCCCCACAGAAAGAGATGCACACGCTGGCGCAAAAACATGCCAATGTGTCTGGTGCTTTTGATTTACAATCTCCCATCAAAGGCAAACGCCTGCTGGTGGTAGACGATCTTTTCGATTCCGGCGCAACACTCGAAGAAATCACCCATCTTCTTCGCCGCGCTGGGGCGGCCAGGATTTGTGTATTGACATTGACCCGTACAATCCATTCTGACGCATAAGACAGGCGGTTTTAACAATGTTATCCCTTGATTCACAGGTTTTACTCTTACTGTGCTCGTACCTTGGTTTACCGAAAGACTCTGAACT
>CAZPWU010000252.1:1164-4442 GCA_964590325.1 uncultured Anaerolineaceae bacterium
ATCGCAGTGGTAGGCTCGCGCCATTTAGATCAAGCTGGGCAAGAATGTGCTGCCTTTGTTGGGAACGCTTGTGGACTATCTGGTCTGGTATTATATTCTGGCGGCGCAAAGGGCGTGGATACGCTCAGCATGAACGCCGCTCTGGAGGCGCGCGGCTCGGCGGTGGGCATCCTGGCCGACAGCCTGGAAAAAACGATCCGCAATACTGAAGTATGCAGTGCGCTGGGCCGCGGCGACTTGTGCCTGGCGACGCCTTATTCGCCCAAGGCCGGTTTCTCGGTGGGCGCTGCGATGGGACGCAACCGCCTGATCTACTGCCTAGCGGATTACGCCATCGTGGTGGCCAGCGACGCCGAGAAAGGCGGCACCTGGGCTGGAGCCACCGAAGCGCTAAAAGCCGGTTGGATCCCGGTTTTTGTCCTCGATCACCCGGCGATGCCAGAAGGGAACCGCTTGCTGATGCAAAAGGGCGGTGTGGCGTTTCCCCATCCTTTCCCCGAACACTATAGCAAATTGTCTGAATGGCTCAAAGAAAACAGTTTACCCCCCAAGCCCCAGGCCACACAATTGGGTTTATTCTGAGCCGTAACCTTTGCCCTCTCATTACTACAACTATAGGTTGCACCCCCTTGGCGGCATGTGAACCATATATTTCATGGTGTCCCTATGATCCCGGCAAAAATATCCAGACCTGGATATTTTTATTTTCCGAGCAAGCCAGGATGACTTTGCTATTGCCAGGTATAGTATCCGGAGTGGTGCCGATTAATTCCCATTTCGAATGATGAGTTAAGCGAGTAAAATACGGTCTGGTCGAAGAGGAGAAAACAGAATATGACCGCATTCGGTGTTCACTCAGAGGTAGGTAAACTTCGCAAAGTAATCGTCCATCGCCCGGAACTCAGCCTCAAGCGGCTTACCCCCTCCAACCACGGCGAATTACTTTTTGATGATGTTTTGTGGGTGGAGCGAGCCCAGTGGGAACATGACCAGTTCGTGGCCTGCATGCGCGAGCGCGGCATCGAAGTCCTTTATTTGCTGGATCTGCTCACGGAAACTCTGACGGCTAGCGAGGATGCCCGGCGTTTGATCATCGAAGAAGTGGCGACGGAATACACTGTGGGCTGGTCACTGGTAGATGAAATTCGCGCTTTCCTGTGGAGCCTCGAGCCTGACCTGCTGGCTACTCACCTGGTGGGTGGATTGACCGCAGGAGAGACCAATCTGGATTGGGGCAAATTCGGCATGATCTCCCTTCACGCCGCCGCGCTCGAGGATATGAACTACTTCCTCCTACCCCCACTCCCCAATACGCTCTTTATGCGCGACTCATCCTGCTGGATCTTCAACGGGGTGTCGGTCAACCCCATGTACTGGCCAGCACGTCGCAGAGAGTCACTCAACCTCCTGGCGATCTACCATTATCATCCCATGTTCAAGGACGCTGATTTTGAATTCTGGTATCCCGAGCTGGACGAAGATGGAAAATTCAAAACACAGGATTACGGGCGCGCCTCTCTGGAAGGCGGCGATGTGCTGCCCATCGGGAATGGCACGGTGCTGATCGGCCTATCTGAACGTACACAGGGCGGCATGATCGAGCAGATCGCCAAAACGCTCTTTTCCAGGGGTGCCGCTGAGCGGGTGATTGCCTGTGCCATGACCAGGGATCGCGCTCACATGCACCTCGACACGGTCTTCACCATGCTCGACCGCGACAAGGTCACCACATTCCCGAAGGTCGTCAGCCAAATCCGCGCCATCAGCTTACGCCCCGGTATAAAGGAGGGTGACTTTCGCGTCACAGCGGAGGTGGATTTCCTCTCCGCCGTGGCGGATGCGCTCAAGGTTAAGCAGCTACAAGTAGTCGAAACCGGTGGCGATCAATACCAGATGGAACGTGAACAATGGGATGATGCCAATAACACCATCGCCCTGGAACCAGGCGTGGTCGTCTCATACGAGCGCAATACCCACACCATCGCCAAAATGCGCTCGGCCGGCGTAGAAGTGATCACCATCCCCGGCTTTGAGCTTGGCAAGGGCCGCGGAGGCGGTCACTGTATGACGTGTCCGATCCTGCGCGATGCAATCTGATCTCTCGAAGATCATGGATTTTTACTACTCGCTCATGCATATTCCACCTGTTCAGCCGCTTCAAACTGGCTGTTATAGAGGTCAGCGTAGAAGCCTTTCCTTGCAAGCAGCTCCTCGTGTTTCCCTTGCTCCACGATGTCGCCGTTATCCATCACCAGGATCCAATCGGCGTCACGGATGGTAGACAGGCGGTGGGCGATGATAAAGCTGGTGCGACCCTTCATCAGGGTGCCCATTGCCTTTTGGATCAGCACCTCCGTGTGGGTATCTACCGAGCTGGTGGCTTCGTCCAAAATGAGGATTTTGGGGTCTGCCAGGATGGCGCGGGCGATCGTCAAGAGCTGCATTTGGCCCTGCGACACGTTGGTGGTCTCTTCGTTGAGCACCATCTTGTAGCCCTCCGGCAGCGTCCGGACGAAATGGTCAACGTGGGCGGCCCTGGCGGCGCGGATAACTTCCTCGTCGGTGGCGCCGGTGCGACCATAGCGGATATTCTCCATGATCGTGCCGTTGTAAAGCCAGGTATCCTGCAAGACCATGCCGAACATACAACGCAGGTCTCCGCGGGTGAAGTCCTTAATATCATGGTCATCCACCAGGATGGCGCCGCTGTTGACGTCATAGAAGCGCATCAGCAGTTTGACCATGGTGGTCTTGCCGGCGCCGGTCGGGCCGACAATGGCAATCCTCTGACCAGGCGTAACGGCGGCAGAGAAATCGTCGATGATGATCTTATCCGGGTTGTAGCCAAAGTGGACGTTCTTGAACTCCACACGGCCTTCCACGGTTTGCGGCGCAACAGGGTTGGCGGTGTCGGGCACTTCCTCGGGCTCGGCCAGGAATTCAAACACACGTTCGGCCGCCGCCATGGTCTGCTGGAGGATGTTAGAGATGTTAGCGATCTGCGTAATCGGCTGCGTAAATGAGCGGACGTATTGGATAAACGCCTGGATATCGCCGACGGTGATGAGGTTTTTGATGGCCAGGTAGCCGCCCAGGATGCATATCGCCACATAACCCAGGTTGCCGACAAAGTTCATGATGGGGAACATTAAACCGGATAAGAATTGGGATCTCCAGGCCGAGTCATAAAGCGTATTGTTGATCTGGTCAAATTGCTCGACACTCGCTTCCTCACCGTTGAAGGCCTTCATCACAAGATGGCTGCCATACATCTCCTC
>CAZPWU010000253.1:0-2562 GCA_964590325.1 uncultured Anaerolineaceae bacterium
GACAACTTTGGGTAATAACTTTCGTTGGAAATATCCAGTTTAAAAATATAGTTCTTATGCTCACCAAGTACATTAAAAAAACGGGTAAATTCTGTATAGAATTTATGATCTGAAGTTGGAAATTTAACGACAATCCTATCCAGATAAGTGTCACTCATAGCTGTATACCGAATAAACCTACTACATCGAAACATCCAGGCAACCAAGCTGCTTGAGTGTTCGCAGTGTATCCAGGGTGAGCCATTTATTGGGTTCGCTGGGCTGGCCAAAGTCAAGTGGAGGGCGGGATACGCGCTCGTCCAGTGGCCAGCTCCCATCG
The DNA here is from genome assembly GCA_964590325.1 of uncultured Anaerolineaceae bacterium. Taxonomy (GTDB): domain Bacteria; phylum Chloroflexota; class Anaerolineae; order Anaerolineales; family UBA4823; genus CAZPWU01. The sequence continues at coordinate 320 of CAZPWU010000253.1, forward strand.
GACAGCCTGCGGTTTAACAGGTAGTCGACCGCAGCAGCGATTTTCGGATGGTCCGCTGTATACCCCAGCTGTGCGAGAGCCTCCAGTGCAGGGATCAACCCGTAGCCGAAGTAGGGATAGACCAAAATGGTCCATCCATCACCCACATGGTAACGCCCCATGTTGGGCTCCATGAGCAGACCATAGACAACAGCCGCGGCATGGGTAGTGGCAGGTTGGGCAGCCGTCGCTGGATCCAAAGCTGCAACGCGCAAAAAGTCCAATGTAGCCCGCAAGCAGCCTCGACCACGAGCCCAACTGCATAGCCACATCGCATCGTCCCGTTGGGTAGCCAGGAGCCACTCGATCGCGGAGCGGGTCCGTGGGTCATCCCCGTAGCCATATTGGATCAAGAAGCGGACGATCCGGGCATGAGTACAAGGTTCGGCTCGCGTTTCCCAGACCACTCCCTGACCCTGCATGCGCCTGCGCCGGCAAAACTGGCCGTCCTCCCGTTGGTGAGTAAACAGGTAGGCACAACCGCGTAGGATGTGCTCGTTTCCCTTTGTCAATCCCAGATCTGCCAGAATGCTCAGCACGCAGAATGTGCTGTAATTCTTGGGGAGGTAATAATCCCGCTGGATCCAGTAGCCAGTCGGTTTTTGGGCTGCCAGCAGCGCTGCGACCGGGGGATAGGCCGGGATTGCGGCTTTGGTCTCTCTCACTTCCGGGTCATCTTCGGGTCGATCGAAGAGTCCGGTCAATGTCCGGTAGCGAACAGGCGGATTATCGGCTTCTAGCAGCCAGGAGAGGAGCTTTTTATTTTCTGCCAGAAAAGAGGAATGATTCATGCTCTCCACGCGTTATTAATAGTAGACTTCCAGTTTTTATTTTAATACCGCAGTTCAGCCTTCTTTGATGAAACCTCTAATGATGAGGTAGACGCTGTACAGGCTGAATAACAGAAATATCAGGCCAAAGATCTTATTGGAAAGCCCAACCAGGAGAGTTAATGCGAGAAAGAAGGTCAGGCCTACCATCCCGGCCATCAACAACAGCGCTGGCAGGACCGTCCAGGTGTCTCCCTCCTGGAGCCGCCGTTTGATCTCGGCGTAGGAATACTCGGCCTCTCTATCAACTGCTACGCCTTTGCCGCGGAACCACGTTTGCCCGGTCACCTGTGTCTTTCCCTCCATATCTGAATCCTGCGTCATCTTCTCGGCCATGAGCTCGACTCCAACCTCGGAACCACTCCGCCTGGTGGTCTGGCCCCGATCGATCAATCCCCAGACAAAACCGGTGACAAGGACAAAAGCAAAAACGATCGTCAACGCAAGGAACAATATAAACATAATACGTCTCCTCAGGTTGGAATAAGCATTACCTGTTGGACCAGGTTAAAGGGTCGCAGATTATCCACAGGCCACGTTACCAGATACCTGGGATAAGGCGATAGCGCACCCGCTTTGCATATTCGGCATAACCAGGTAGCTCGGCTTGCAGGGTCTTATCTTCCAAGGTTGTCCTGATGATCATGAGGACTACAATTAACATACCCGGGATGAGCGCCCACCAGGAACCGAGCAACAGCGGGATGCTCCAGAAAAAGAAGAGATCGGCTGCGTACATGGGGTGACGCACGTATTGGTAAGGGCCGGCAGTAACCACCTGGTGGCCGCGGTCCTCCTGGATGCGCACCACCGCTGAAAGGTAGGCGTTGGACGTTGCCACCCAATAGATCAAACCCATCGCTGCAAGGAGACCAATCCCGCCCAGGATTTGCATACCCAGTAGCATGGTAGACCAATTAAAGCGCACATCCAACCCGGCAGTCACCATCATACCGAGCAGGAGCATAACGTATAAGCTCAGGATCACTTTATCCCAAGATTTGGTGTTTTCGGCTATCCTGCCGCGCTCGTTGAGTAGATCCGGATTATTACGCAGCGACCAGATAGCAGCCACCACCAACATGAGGATAAAAAGGGCTAGGAACGCCCACGCTCCCCACCAATCCAGGCGCCCGGCGGAGCCAAACAAGAGCGCACCCAGAAGAAGGATGAAAATAGGGACCTGGATAAGGCGGTTAATCCCCGAACGATCCAGCTTTGGCTTGACAGATGGGTTAGTGCTTACGTCAGACATCTTACACCTCCATTCGCATTGCCTCATTTTTCCTGCCGACATATATTCCGTAGCCATAATACTTGTAAAGGTCTTCCGGGGTATCTCTCATCATGGCCATTATTTTTTTGATTGCTTTT
>CAZPWU010000253.1:2662-4441 GCA_964590325.1 uncultured Anaerolineaceae bacterium
GTAAAGGTCTTCCGGGGTATCTCTCATCATGGCCATTATTTTTTTGATTGCTTTTATTGTGTTTGGGTCGCCGTATTTCACCCTCCTTGCATACTTATTGCACATTCAATCCTGGTCCACATAACAAAGGGGGATGTACCTACTGCTCCAAGAAATTCCTGAGCACCTCAATGTATTCCGCCTCATGGGTGATCGCCGGCACGTGCCCGGCGTTGTGGAAAGTGTATACCTGCACCTGGGGGACATTCTTGTAAATTCGGTCGAAAGCCTCGTTTTTCATGGTTATCCTCCTCAGACTCTCTATATTCCTTAGATCAAACGATGCGTAAAGCAAACAGCCCCCCTGCGCGGAACCGGGGAGGCTGAGGATAAACAAACACTCCGAATGGTAATAAACCGTTCGGTAACCCCCCTGGTTGAGTTTTGGCACTGCGTGTCGTAGGGTATTAAATGGCCATGCCATTTACTTAAGCGGAACAGCAGAGCCGTTTCGCCATCCCAGCCACTTTGAGCGAAGCCTTAATCCGGCCTTGCCTGGTCTACCCCTTGGTGTCTTTGGACATTTCAGGGCAGCGGCCTGTGTCTCACGCAGACGCCTCACCTAACGAGGGTCATCAATTGTCAATCTTATTTTATGCCATTCTCCAAGAAAGTCAACTGCCGATTTACCCAGGCGTTCACTAGAGCACATCATACGTGTGTATTTACTACATTCTCCGTCGCCCACGTAATCTCATCATCCGTAATATACCATTATTCTACAATGACCACATCGCTGCTGCTGCGACCGAATACTTCTGGTGAATACATCTCTTCCGCTTTGGACGGCGGAACCACGAATCTACCCGGCGTGGTGGCTCGGGCAATATAGGTGTATTCATAAACTCCGTCCCACAGCAGTGAGGTGAAGGCTTCAGCCCGTTCGTCACGCAGGTTCTGGTGCTCAAACCAGGTTCCCCACCACCACCAACCGTAGCGATAATCCGGGCTACTGGGGTCCGGTGGGGTGCTGCTGGAGACCGCCAGCGATGGGTTGACAATCTCCAGCCCGGCTGGCAATGGGTCGACAAGCGCGACGTGATAACGGCGATTGTCCGCCACCATCGTCAACCGCACCCGTACGCGTGCCCCGGCCTTGATATGCCAGACACCGTTCTCATCCTGAGACACATCCTCAGGCTTATCCACCGCTTCGTAGCTGCGCTGGACGACAAAACCCATGTCAACCGACTTCAGTGCCAGGTTAGCGGGCGCATAGCTCAACCCCAACCGGTAGTACAGCCGTCCGGTGCCTTCCTTGCTTAAGATCAGATCGCGTGATCCGCCACCACCCAGGGTCGCATCCACCAGGTAAGCCATGGGGATTATGGTTTCATACCGCTCTGTGGTGCGACCGCGATACTCGTGACTCCCTGCATAGGCGTCGCCCAGCCAGATGCGCGCCACGAAGTCCGGCGTCTGGGCTTCATAGGTGTTAAAGTAGCGGTCCAGCGCCAGCAAAACGAAGACATTCTCCTGGGTATTCGACCAACGCCCCTTAGTGCGATGCGCTAGCAGCCCATTGACCAGCTTGAGTATCAGGTCATGCTGCGGATTATCGACGATAAGGGCCTCCAGAAGGATGGCATCCGTACGGCGGTCTGAGCCGAGCAGCAGGTAGGTCTGGTCATCATAGGAGGTGGTGAAGTTGGCTGCCCCCGCCGTTTCTACAACCCGGTTGTTAACGTGACGGCGAATAGCTTCCAACTCGCTGCTGGCAGCAGGGACATCTTCCAGGAC
>CAZPWU010000254.1:0-4435 GCA_964590325.1 uncultured Anaerolineaceae bacterium
TTTGTGCCATAATAGCAGTGTAGCCTCCCAAATCCGCCCCGCTGTTAACGCAAGCCGTTGGGCGGTTTCGGGTTGAGCCAAGTATCCGCTGTTTGTTTCCAGCCAGACCGAGAATAAGGAGGCAAGGAGGATTTTATGGATGCCATGCAAGCTATCCTTACCCGCCGCAGTATCCGGCAGTATACCCAAGAACCAGTGCCAGATGAGCTTTTAGACGAATTGCTGCACGCCGCAATGAGCGCCCCCTCGGCTGGTAACCAGCAGCCCTGGCAGTTCGTCATCATCCGCGAGCGCAAGAAGCTGGATGCCATACCCCATTTTCACCCATACGCGGAGATGGTGAAGAGCGCCTCTGCGGCGATCTTGGTGTGCGGGGATATGCGACGCGAGACGAACAAGGGTTTTTGGGTTCAGGACTGTGCAGCCGCCACACAAAATTTCCTACTGGCGGCGCATGCCAAAGGTTTAGGAGCGGTCTGGGTGGGTGTTTTCCCTGAGGATGAGCGGGTTGAGGGCTTCAGGAAGCTGCTCGGAATACCGGATGATGTAATCCCCTTTGCCCTGGTGCCCGTTGGTTTCCCGGCCGAATCCAGGCCCCCAGCGAACCGCTACGAGGCGGCGCGGATTCACAGGGATCACTGGTAGATCGACTGTTGACGGCTGTCAGCAAAATGGAAAATCCCCTCGTTGGGATTTATTAGGCATCGTTCGGGCTTACCTTTTCATCGATCATGTAAATACTCGGGTCGGGGGGTTGAATATTATGGCTCGGCTTGCTGCGGGTCACGAATATACAGAACAGTCAGTAAAATTGACAGCAGCCCGGCGACTACCGAAAAGATCCACGGGTAAACCGGATTAAGCGTGTATAGAAAGCCCCCTGCCAGTGAGGCAACCATCAGAGGTGGGATTATCAGGTAGCCAACTGCCGGGCCGCCTGGGCTTCCGACAGAACCGAGCATGATCCCACCTTGACCGATGGCAGCCATCATCTGGCCGCGCACAGAGCGCGGCACCAGATCTGCCATCAAGGCCATGCAGGCTGGAATGGCCAGCACAAAAGCAACCGAGATAACGGCGCGTACGAGCAGGATAGCAGTCAATCCGCTTAGCACCACGAACAGCGGGGTGACCAGCGTGGAGATGACCAGCGCCGCGGTCAGCGAAGCGGTCCTTCCCCAGCGATCCACCAGCAGTCCGGCAGGCAGGAACAGGACCAGCTTGACAACCGCCTCCACCAGCAGGATCAACCCCCATTGCGTTGCAGATAAACCGATGCGCTCGGTGGCATAGACAACCCAGAAAGAGCCGGTCATGCCGTTGGCCATGAAGTTGAGCACCACCACCACCGCCAGAGCTATTAACGACCGTGGCATCTGTCTGACCAGCGCCGGGATACGCCGGTAGGCCTGGCTGAGGGCATTCAATAGCGCGGGTAATTGCAGCGGATTGCGCGGTGCGGACGATGTTTCTTTCAGGAAACGCATCTGGATGAAGGTTGCGACCATGTAGATCGCCAGCATGGCAGCGTACAGGATGCGCATACCCAGGTTGGCGCTGAAGCGTTCGATAATTACCCCAGCAATATAAGGTGCGAAGATCGCCAGCGAGGACGAGATGGTGTTGAGCACACCGATCCCCTGGCCTCGACTTTCTGGCGAGAGCGAGTCAGCGACCAACGAAGCGTAAGCCGGGAACTGGAAGACGACTGTACCGACGAGCAGCGATGCCAGGGCGATAACCTGCCAGCTGGGGGCAAAAACCATCATCACCAGGAATAGACTGGAGAGGAAACCCGCCAGCACAATCAGCCGGATCCGATCAGCCTGGTCGGTAATATGCCCGGCAACCGGCAGCAGGAACAGCCCGGCAAGCTGTCCCAGGAAGGCAATGAAGCCGATCTGGGCGGCATCCCCACCCAGGGCCAGGATATACAAAGAGGCATAGGGGAAGACCATCGACCGGGCGAAGTTGCCCAGCAGGTCGGTCAGCGCAAAGATCAGGATATTCCCGGAGGCGAAGCGTAGGGCGATGCGGGCCATGGTTATGAGTTTACACCGGATACAGGCTTAAAACCAGGTAATCGCGGCACTGTGTCTATCAGCCCTTTACGACAGAATGATCAACTAAGTATTCATTCCTGAGACCAGGACGCAGCCTCCCAGGCTGATAGCAACCGCCAGGAGCTTGGCCCAATCCAGGCGTTCTTTGAGGAGCCACCAGCCCAGCAGAGCTGTGAACCCTGCTGAACAGTAGACCAGCACAGTGGAGATGGCCGCCCCGTTCAGGGAGACCGATAGGGTCCACAGGGAGTTGAAAATCGCCAGCTTGAGGCCATAGACGATAAGGTAAAGCTGGTATTGGCGCTTCAACTGTAGCTGGCGAGGTCGCAGCAGTCCCAGCACAGGCAGCAGGGTGAGAGCCACAAAGCCGTCTCGCCAGAAGGCCAGCACCAGCGGGGGCATGTGGTAGGTTTGGGTGATGTAGCGGATGAAGATGGCTGTGGTCGACAAGATGGCCGCGCTGACCAGGGCGATCGTGTAGCCGCGCGTGAGATTTGAGCTGTTGGAAGTAGAGGAGGACATATAGTGGGACTATATAAACATCGCCGTTTGTGCTATATTAGTTTAAGAGAATACAAGCCAGCCAAAGATATTAGGACTCTTGCACCATTCTGGCATTCCGGTCCGGGAAGGAAAGAATATGAAACCAGGGATTGATTCTACACAGTTTGGTTCGATCACCATTGATGGAGAAGTATTTGAGCACGATGTATGCATTTGCCTGGACGGTCAAGTGCGGAAACGCAAGAAAAAGCTGTCTAAGGAGGTCTTCGGCACCTCGCACATCGTTTCGCAGGCTGAAGCTGAGCACGTCTATGAAGATGGAGCAGAAGGCCTCATCTTTGGTACAGGACAAACCGGCATGGCTAAGCTGTCTGACGAGGCAGCCGAGTTCTTTGAAAAGAAGAATTGCCGGGTAAAGCTGCTGCCTACACCCGAGGCAATCCAGGCCTGGAACGCGGCTTCAGGAGCTGTGATCGGTCTGTTCCACGTCACGTGTTAAGAAAGGGAAACAAAGAATGGAAACCCAAATTGGTCAAATCACTCATTATTATAGCCGGATTGGTGTGGCCGTCCTGGTTCTCACCGGTGAGTTAACGATCGGGGAGACGATTCACATTCTGGGTCACACCACAGACATCAATCAGCAGGTGACCTCAATGGAAATCGAACACAATCAGGTTCAATCTGTGGGCCCGGGGATGGATGTAGCACTCAAGGTGACAGTACCTGTCCGCAGTGGTGATTTTGTATATAAAGTAGTCGAAGGATAGATAATCCGGATTGATTGCCTCGCTCAATCCATCTATCCCCTACGCGCTGCTCGCCTTTGCCCCGAACTTTTACATGGCGGAATTGCCATGCACTTCATCTCGTCATGCCAGAGAAGCGGAGTCTGCCGCCCGTGCCGCTGGGTTAACGAAGGAGAAAAGCCATGTCAGCCGTTCAAATTGACCTGCCAAAGTCCATGAGGGCTGTAATGTGTTATGGTCCCTATGACTATCGCCTGGAAGAAATTCCTGTGCCCGCTGTAAAGGGGGGGGAAGTGCTCGTACATATCCTGGCAGCCGGCATATGTGCGAGCGATGTGAAATGCTTCACCGGAGCACCAATGTTTTGGGGCGACGAGAACCGCCAGGGATACTGCCAGCCGCCAGTCACTCCAGGACATGAGTTTGTGGGGGAGGTGGTCGCCCTGGGCGAAGGCGCGACGGAAAAGTATGGTCTGACCCTCGGTAATTTAGCAATCTCCGAACAAATTGTGCCTTGTTGGAAATGTCGCTTCTGTCAGCGAGGTCAGTACTGGATGTGCGATGGGAAACACGATGTCTATGGTTTTCGCCAACGGACCTTTGGTGCCATGGCGGATTATATGATTTTTCCTGCGGACGCCATTAACCACAGAGTCCCCGAGTCACTCAAACCACGGCAGGCAGTCTACATTGAGCCCCTGGCTTGCGCCATTCATGCTGTCCAACGCGGTGAGATCGAACTGGGTGATACGGTTGTCGTCTCTGGCTGTGGGCCATTAGGCCTTGGGATGGTTGCGGCTGCCCGGTTGAAGAATCCGGGTTGCCTGATCGCACTTGATCTGCGACCCTATCGTCTGGAAGTAGCCCGCAAGTGTGGTGCCGACCTGGCGCTAAACCCACTCGAAGTGGATGTGGTCGATGAGGTGCGGAAACTCACCCAGGGATACGGCTGCGATGTTTATATCGAGGCAACCGGTCACCCCAAATCCGTGGTCCAGGGCCTGCATATGATCCGCCGCTTGGGGACCTTTGTAGAGTTCAGCGTATTTGGTGAGCCGGTAACGATGGATTGGACAATCATCGGCGATACCAAGGAGCTCAACATCCATGGCGCTCATC
>CAZPWU010000255.1:0-4417 GCA_964590325.1 uncultured Anaerolineaceae bacterium
TGGCATTTCTTCAGTCCACAAATCCGCCCGAACGTAAATTCGGCCTCGCTCACAAACCGGTCGGGGTCATCACACATGGAGGACAGAAGCAGAACGAGGAGGCCTTGGGGTATTATAAAGCTGCTTTTTGTCTATAAAGTCTTGGATAATATCGCCCCTTGATATTACTAAGAGCTTTCATAAATTCGCCTCATCCTGGCCTCGCATCTCAAAGGTTTGAGGGCAAATAGATTATGTTTGAGTACTCTGGTAATTTAACGGCTAATGACCATTTAGCAAAGGATTTTGGTAATCCAGGTTTTTTGATCCCCCTTCCTGGATCTCCCTGACCAGATTAGCTACGGATTGCATAATCTCATCGGTGAAATTGCGCAGGTAATGATATTCTCTCTGCCCTTCTTCTGAAATTATCCGTAAAGGTTTACCGATATTAACAAAGAGGGTCCCCCCTAACTGCCAGCTCCCGACGGACACTCGATCGAATAAACGCGTTCTGACAATCCGGATAAATTCTGGCGGTGCATAAAAACCTAACGGAACAACCGGCACACCGGTCTGCATTGCCAGCATCGCCGCGCCAGCACCCGACCGGTGTAAGCTGGTTCCAAAGTTCAGACGGCCTTCCGGAAATATCACTACTGTATCCCCCCGCTCAAGCCATTTACGCGCCGCCTTTAGCATTTCTCGCCCCTGACCCTTCACGACCGGAATCTGGTCAGCCAGGGCCAGCAAGCGACCGATGACATGCAGGCTGAAAACCTCCGCCATGATGGCAAAGTGTAATTTCCCCTTGATGATAAATGGCAAAACGAACCCATCCGTGATACTGGCATGGTTGCCGACGATGATCTTTGGCCCGTCTGGAATTCGCTCCTGGCCTCTGATGTCGGTTTTCATAAACAGAGCTGTATAAAAGCCCACGATACTTTTGGCGAAGTTGTACCAGAGATCCATAATAATCGTGCCTATAAACACAATTTTACAACAAAATTCATGTTCGTTGGACTGGATGATATCATCCCAACCACTCGACCTGGGCAGCCCTCACACCCTCGCCAGACTTACCCAGTCCCCGCTCAATCGCGGCCAGCGTCTGCAGGATTTCGCCAATCCCATCTACGCCCATGTGGCCAACACGGAATGTCCGCGTGGCTACCGCCGGGTGCAGCCCACCTGCCACCGTCACCCCCGCCGTACTGATGCGACCCAGCAGGCTGGCATCGACGCCGTTGGGATAGTACATCGCACTCAGCGTCACGGCACGCAACGCCTCGCGCACAGGTACTTGCTGCAGTCCCAGTGCTGCCACACCGGACTTAAATACTACTGACAGCCTGCGATGACGCGCCCAACGTGCCTCCATCCCTTCGGCTTTGACCTGCTTAATGCTCTCGTATAACGCGGTAATGAGATTCACAGCCGGTGTGGCAAAGTAGGCTGGTCTACGCGCCTGATAAGCCTGCATGATGGGCAGCCACACCGACCAATCGGCATAGTAGCTGGCGACCGCTGCCTTGCGGGCCCGGAACGCCTCCAGGGCGCGCGGACGGGCCATCACCAATGCCAGACCCGGCGGTGCAGCCAGCGCTTTTTGAGAGGCGGTCAGGCAGACGTCAACATCCCATTCAGTCTGGCGGAACTCCTGGCCTCCCACGGCACAGACGCCATCTACGATCGTCAGCGCATGATACTGGCGAGCCAACGCGGCGAGCTCCCTGACGGGTGCCAATACCCCGGTGGAGGTGTCTACGTGGGTCACAGCCAGCAACTTGGCACCGCGCTCCAACGCTGCCCCAACCGCGCCTAGGTCAGGGACATCGCCCACATCGGCATGGACGACCTCGACCTGTGCCCCGTGACGGCTCAAAATATCGGCCATCCTCAGGGAAAAATAGCCGCTCTCCGCGACGACGGCACGCTCACCCGGCTCAACCAGGTTAGCCACCGCCATCTCCATTGCCAGCGTGCCGCTGCCGACGACGACAAAGGGTTGTCCATCGGGCGCAGCGAAGACATCGCGCAGGCTGTCAAGGCATGCCCCAAAGGTCTCGATAAACGCGGGGCTGGTGTGCCCGACCAACGGCCGCGACATAGCCGACAATACTTCGGTATCTACTTCTACGGGGCCTGGGATCATCAGGAGCTGTCTGGTCATGTTTGCCTCCGGTTATCTAACTCTAAGTCCTACTTAAAATTAACACCATCTATCCTCCCTGAATATAAGGAATAGTCTGCGGGCCTTCCGGCAGGACGCAAATCCTGGTCGGGGAGCCATCCCGGTCCATCAACCCGGCAACCGTCCTTTCTATACTCCGGCAGGGGTGCAGTAAAGCCGCCTCGATCTGCTCGTCGGTCAGATAATCGCTGTAAACGTAGACCTCAGCCTTGAGCTGGATCTGGGCCTGGATCTGTGCCTGCCACTGGTCCTGCTCCAGGAAACCTGGCGTGCGGATGCGGTCCAGCAGTGCCTGCGGGCTGCTGGCAGCGCGTAAAAGCTGCCCGTACAATCCATGCTCGGGGATGCCATCCCAACACTGCGCGGCGATGATGATCGCCCCGCCCTGCCGCACAACCCGCGCCGCAGCACTCATCCCTTTGACCGATTGGTACAGGTTCAGGTCCAGCGGATAGCCGGAGTTGGTGGTGATAACGATATCAAAGGGATACGGCACCGGCACCATAGCGCTTTGCTTGACAAAGTCACAACCGGCGGTATGCGCGGCATCCAGGTCGCCGGCAAAGACAGCGGTGATTTCTTTATTCTTATTCAGTGTCACATTCAACAAGAAAACTTTGCCGGTCTGCCGGGCTACTTCACGGATCTCTTCCCAGGTCGGATTGCCCCGGGTGACACCCCAGGTAGCGTTGGGACTGGCGATCATATCCGCGTCGTGGTTCCCCAGCACAGTACGCTGCCCAGCCATGCCAGGTAGCAGAGCTTTGCCACCGCCAGAGAAACCGGCGAAGAGGTGCGGCTCGATAAAGCCGGTAAGGATTTTTAAGTCGCATTCGAAGACTTCCCGGTTGAGCCAGATTTCGTGTCCGCGCGCGGTCGATCCTATAGGCACTTGAGTGGACGGGTCAAAAGCATTGTTCTGCACGATGCGGTAACCGTCAACCAGGGCATCGCCGATCATGCCGCGCAGCTCGGCGTCAGTGTTGGGGCGGTGCGTGCCTAAGGCGTTAAATAAAGTGATATCCTCCCCGGAGACATGCGCCAATTCTTTAAGGACAGCCGGAAGCAATAAATGATTGGGTGCGGGGCGTGTGATATCGCTGAAGACGACCCCCACCTTATCCCCTGGATTGACCAGCTCGCGCAAAGGCGGCGACTCGATGGGGTTGCGCAGCGATTGCTGCAGTGCTGCCAGCGAGTCCGTGAGGCCAGGCACGAAGCGCGGCTCAACCACCGTGACAGCCCACTCATCGGGCAGCTCGATCTCTAACCCAGTCTTCCCGTAAGCCAGCTCGATCCGCATGGGTCACCTACCATCATCCTTTTACGAAGCGACGCAGGTAAGGGATACTTTCCTTCACCCAGGTCTCCTCCAGGTCAATCGTCTCCTGCAGGGTTTTCTGTTCGGGAGGCCAGGCTTCCAGAATGACATTGAACTGCGCGCCAACAGCTTGCAGAGTATCCAGCAGCCAGGCCGTATCCAACTGGCCTTGCCCCGCCGGACGGCCCTCCACGGTGAAGCCCATCATACTCCAAACACGCTTGACGATGAACTCCTTGTGGTGCAGACAGATGGTATACGGCGCCAGCACTTCGGTGACATACTTCCAACCCTCCAACACTGCCAGCGAGTTCACCATATCCAGCACAATCCCCAGGAGTGGGCTGTTGACCTGTTCAAGCGTCCAGCGCAGGTCTTTGGCAGGTGTATTGCCATTTTCCAGGCCCAGGCTAATTCCCTCTTTTTCGAGCAGGGGTAAGATCGCCCGTAGATAACGGAGGATGTCATGATAATCCACAGGCTTGCCGTCAATCTCCGGAACAGTGCGCAGTAGTCTGCTCCCAATTTGAGTGGCTAAGGAGATCTGGCGAGTCAGGTGGTCTGTCTCCAGACCGCGTGTGCCCAGTTCCAACTCAATATTGCTCTCGTGGGCTTGTTGAATGAAGCGGGCCAGCTCCGCCTCGGGAAGCTTATCCAGAGGCAGGTTAGGTCCCACCTGAACCAGGCTCACCCCCAGCTGGCGGGCCTTATCCAACAAGCCCAGGGCGGTAAGTGGTTTTTCAGGCGCTGCTCCCTGAAAACCGATCGACCACATGTAGCAGTACGTACCGATCCCAAGTTTCATGTTATTTCACTCCGACCCCCTGGGTGATCGCCTTGACCACTCTCAGAACTTTTTTTGGCTTGAAGACATCTTTCCAGTTGGGTTGGAAAATGGTTTCGCGGGCGCGTACGACAGC
>CAZPWU010000256.1:0-4414 GCA_964590325.1 uncultured Anaerolineaceae bacterium
GCAATCAGATATCGACCCTAACAAGATCCGCCAAAAATTAGGTATATCGAAAATCCAATGGCGCGAAGTACGTATGAAATTAGAGCAGCTCTCAGGGAAAACCGAGGGACAGACTATAAAAACCTAAATAGACGCACGTTAATAAATCCGACTTAGCTGCAGGTAGATCGCCCGACGGGTGGTCTGCTGTAAACGATGAGTATGACCCAGGCGGTATCCGGGCACCCATAGGATGTCCGGGCCGGAACAAACCAGAGGCCATGCCATCCGAGCTCTTCGTGGAACCTTAACATTGATCATAAAATCCGCCACCTTTAGCGAATGGTTATCCATGCCAAGGGGAAAAAACCGCTCCCCAGGACAGCGAGAACGCACTACGAGGGGTATCTTTATATTCTCGGCATCTACCCAGGTCTGGAATGGATCCGCATTCATAAGGGCTTGCCGGTAAGTAGATTGACTATTCGTGACCCGCTCAGCATGCAATGTCCATCCCATGGGCAGGCTGAGCTCTCCCGGCACATCCAGGTAAAGCGAAGTTTTAGAGATCATTTGAGGCCATTGGATGCCGGGTAGGTCAGCCTCCCAGGTTGCTATCCAAAGATGTCCGTTTTCAGACTGCAAACACAGACCAGCGCTTAAGTCACACTGCTTTGATCGGGATGGATGGGCGATAAAATCTAAGGCTCGTGTGACGGTATCAAACCCGATATCGCGCAATCCGGGACGTAAAAGCGCAATAGCTCTTCTCAAGAGATGGCGCTGCAACCCCAGTGATTGTTCACATAATTGGCGCAGGTCAAATGCTTCCCAACCCGGCCCTTGCTCGATCAGACAGCCCTCCCAGGCACGGGAAATGACCTGGGATAAAACATCATGATCGCCAGCCAGAACCAGCGCGGTGCGCCAGATGTTCTGCCGGACAGCGGGGTTATAGTTCTCCAGGATAGGGATTAGCTCATGCCGTAAGCGGTTCCTGAAAAAAGTGATGTCCAGGTTAGAACGGTCCAGAACAGGATGCAAGCCATGCGCCTGGCAGTATGCCAGGACCTCCTCCCGCCAGATGGACAGCATTGGGCGCACCAGAGGGATTTCTTGGTTCCAGGCGGTCGGTAATGTGCGGATGGTCATCCCCTTCAAGCCGTCGAGGCCCGCCCCGCGCAACAGGTGCATCAAAACAGTTTCTACTTGGTCATCGGCAGTGTGTCCAACGGCTACTGCCTGAGCGTGGATACGGCCTGCCTGGTCGAATAAAAAGTGATAACGCAGCATTCTAGCTGCCTCTTCGACCGAAAAGGCGTTCTTGTCTGCGAAATCAGCGACATCCTCGATGCCCTGTATGAACGGGACCCCCAGCCTATCGGCAATCCCCCGAACTGCTAGGGCGTCGGAGTCGGCTTCCGGGCGAAGGCCGTGGTTGAGATGAGCCACGATCACCGGATAGCCAAGCTGGTGGAGGGCTATCAACAAACATAAACTATCCGGCCCTCCCGATACTCCAACCAGGATGGGCTGTGTCTTGACAAGCTGGCAATCCTTCTCAAGGATAGTACGCAGACGTTCTATCATCCTGGAGGGATTATAGCGTAAATTGGATGAATAAAACATCCTAACCCCAAACGAGGTGCGGCGACCAGCCTAGCCATCTGCTTACCTAAACCGTTATTATGAGATCGATCTTTGAGGAATGTAAGTATAGCAATTAATATTGCAGAAATATAAAAACATACTATATAATCCGCTTTCCATCCGAATTAACTTGCCCGGATTCTTTCTTTATGCTAGACTGACATGACGCATTTATCAGCAAGGAGTAGTTACTATGCCTGAAAAGATCCTCGTCGTCGATGATGACATTGATACCTTGCGCCTGGTGGGATTAATGTTACAACGGCAGGGGTACCAGATTGCTGCGGCCAACAGTGGTCAGCAGGCATTGGCGATGGCCGAAAGCGAGAAACCAGACCTCATCCTTTTGGATGTGATGATGCCCGATATGGACGGTTACGAAGTCACCCGCCGTTTACGGGCTAATCCCGCAATCAGCACGATCCCTATCATTATGTTCACTGCCAAGTCCCAGGTGGACGACAAAGTCTCAGGATTCGAATCAGGGGCTGATGACTACCTGACCAAACCAACCCAACCACGCGAGCTGTTCGCACATATCAAAGCAGTTCTTTCCCGGGGTATAAAATCCCGACCAGCCCCAACAGCCACTACAGCAGTTGCCGGTAACCGTGGGCGCGTCATCGGGGTCTTAGCCGTAAAAGGGGGTATGGGAGTCTCAACCTTAGCGGTAAACTTTGCCATCAGCCTGCGCCTCCGCACGAAAAAAGAGGTCATCCTGGCTGAATTTCGACCAGGCGAAGGTAGCTTGAGCCTGGACCTGGGTTATATGAAACCCGAAGGGATGAGCCGGTTGTTGGAACGTAAACCCAAAGAGATCACGGCTGCGGAAACCGAGGCGGAACTCATGACACATAGCTCTGGGGTACGGATGCTATTGGCATCATTCCAACCCAGTGACGCCCGTTATACCACCGCTGTCGATCATTTCAACACCATGACCCAATGTATGGCTTACCAGGCAGATTACATCGTATTAGATTTAGGACCCGGCATCTCACCGATCACGAACAAGGTGCTAAATAGCTGTGATGAACTAGTCGTGCTGCTTGAATCCAACCCTTATACAATCATGCGCACCAAGGTGTTGGTGGACGAGCTGACTCAAAGGGGATTTGGTGAAGGGCGTATCATTGTCGTCCTGTATAATCGCGTGCGTTCCGAATTCCAGATCCCTGTAGCACAGGTACAGGAGCAGTTTAAACACGGCATTGCTATCGTCTTCACCCCGGCTCCTGAGCTGATCTTCCAGGCCTCAAAGAACAACATCCCTCTCGTCATCCAGCACCCGGATAATTTAACCTCTCAACAGTTCGCCAAACTCGCAGACAACATCGCCAAGCATGTACGCCAAAAAACATGAGCGACCCGCTTCATGAGCTCACCCCGGTAGTTCAACGTGCAGCGGACTTTATACGGGATGCAAAAAAAGGGGTTGCCCTGACCGGAGCAGGTATCTCGACCCCTTCGGGTATCCCGGATTTTCGTTCAGCCGGCAGCGGTTTATGGACACGCTACGAGCCGATGGAAGTGGCATCCCTGAGTGTCTTTCGCTGCCAACCTGAAAAGTTTTACACCTGGCTGCGACCTCTTGCCAGCCAAATAGTCTCCGCGCATCCTAATCTCGCTCACCAGGCCCTGGCGCGCCTGGAGGAGCGCGGATATATCAAAACACTGATCACCCAAAATATTGATGGGCTTCACCACCGCGCCGGCTCTCATAATGTCCTGGAAGTACATGGCACATTGTATAGTTTGACCTGTGTTGGATGCTTCCGGCATTATCCTGCGGAGGAGATCATCGAGTCATACATTACAGACGGAAAAATCCCCCATTGTCCAATATGCGGAAGCATTCTAAAACCTGACGCGATCCTTTATGAGGAACAACTGCCCACGCGGACCTGGAGGCAGGCTGAAGAAGCCAGTAAAACCTGTGACCTGATGTTGGTAGCTGGTACATCGCTCGAAGTGATGCCTTCAGCCGGCCTACCGATGCGCGCGGTAGAACATGGTGCTCACTTGATTGTCGTGAATCGGACATCGACCTACATTGATGAACGTGCGGATGTACTCCTCGAAGGTGACGTGGCTGAGGTCTTGCCTCGCCTGGCGACGGAGGTTATAGGTGAGTAATTTAATCCAGGCCTCTATAGTAGAACGTTACCAACGACTGATCGAGATCTCTCGCGATCTGGCTTCTACCCTTGACCTGAGTGTACTGCTTAATCGTATCGTTCGGGCTGCAGCGCATCTGAGCGAGGCTGAAGAGTCCTCTATCCTGCTCTACGACCAAATTAAAAACGAGCTGCACTTTGCAGCAGCGACCGACCTGGATAAACCGATGATGCGCGGCGTGATCGTCCCGGTCGATGCCAGCATTGCTGGTTGGATAGTTACGAACCGCCAACCGATCATCATCGCCGACGCTCAAAAGGATAAACGCCATTTCGGGCATATCACCAAAGTAACCAATATAGAAACACGGTCGCTGTTGGGTGTGCCCCTTATAACGAAAGGCAAAATAATTGGGGCCCTGGAAGCTATTAACAAGCACTCGGGGAGGTTTACCGAAGAAGATAAAGATTTATTGACCGCTTTAGGAGCGCAGGCTGCGGTAGCCATAGAAAATGCGCGCCTGTTCCAACAGTCAGACCTGATCTCGGAATTAGTCCACGAGCTACGTACACCGATGGCCTCCCTGAGCACGGCTGCTCACCTCCTGTTGCGACCCGACCTGTCCGAAGATCAACGCGGTCGGATTTTAGAGATCATACGGGATGAA
>CAZPWU010000257.1:0-4409 GCA_964590325.1 uncultured Anaerolineaceae bacterium
GCGCCGGACACGCAGTTCCTGGCAGTGTGCATCCCGGGTCTGACGCCAGCCCCTAATTTGAGCCAGGTGGCTGCTGATGGAGCGCGCCCGGATCAGCAAGGTTTCCTGGCAGGCCTGATTGCTGCCATGGTCACGTCAGATTGGCGGGTGGGGATGATCGGCTTATCCGATTCCGATCCTGATAAGGCAGCTCATCAGGGTTTCCTGAATGGGGTCACTTATTTTTGCGGTTTATGCCAGCAGGAATATCCTCCCTTCTATAAATATCCCTTATATGTTGAATTACCCGCCAGCGCCAGTGCAGCCGAGTGGCAGGCAACTGCTGAATATATGGTAGGTCACCAGGTTCTGACAGTCTTCATCTACCCGGGTGCTGGTGATGAGGCCATGTTGAATTATCTTGCTCAGGAAGGGACCAACCTGATTGGCATAGGATCTCCCTCCGAAGGGTTAAAACTGTACTGGGTGGCCTCTCTATACTCAGATCCGCTGCCTGCCATCCAGGCTCTTTTGCCGGATCTGCTGAACGGTAAAGGGGGGGCAGCCTTGCCTATGCCTCTCGAAATCAGAGAGGCCAATCCGGACCTGTTCAGCCCTGGACGACAGCGCCTGGCTAACGAAATCCTGGCGGATTTGCTGACCGGCTTTGTGGGTACCGGGGTGAAGTAATGAGTTGATAGCTTTTCTAATGAAAACATGAAGAATGACACATTGCTAACTTGCCATCTTCGTGTTAAACTTATAATGGCTTTAAGCCATACCGATTTCCAATTCCCATAACACAATTTAAGGAGGAGCATCCGTATGACCAAGAAACTATCGATACTCATAGCTTTTCTCATGATTGCTTCGCTGGTTCTATCTGCCTGCGCAGTAGTCGGCGGCGGCGGCAAGCTAAAAATTGGCCTTGTCACCGATACCGGCGGCGTGAACGACAAGTCCTTCAACCAGTCAGCCTGGGCGGGTGTGCAGAAGGCTGCTCAGGAATTTGGCTTCGACGCCAAGTACATCGAATCCAAGCAGCCGACCGACTACGAGAAGAACATCGACCAGTTCGCCACCCAGAATTATGACGTCATCATCACCGTCGGCTTCTTGATGGGCGATGCGACTGCCGCCAAAGCCAAGCAATATCCGAAAATCAAGTTCGCGATCATCGACAATCAATATTTCCCCACCGCGGGCTCCGCAGCCTGCCCCGATACCGTCAAGGATTGCTACGTTGACGGTGGCCTGACGAATGTCACCAGCCTGATGTTCCAGGAAGACCAGGTTGGTTTCCTGGCGGGCGTCCTGGCTGCCGGGATGTCCAAGACCGGCACGGTCTGCACGGTATCCGGGATGCAGATCCCGCCCGTGGAGCGCTTCGTCATTGGCTTCCAGAATGGCGCCAAGTGGATGAAGGCTGATACTACGGCGCTCAACGTCTATATCCCCTCATTCACCGACCCCGCCAAGGGCAAGGAAACTGCCATCAGCATGATCGGTCAGGGCTGCGATGTGATCTTCGGCGTGGGCGGCAATACCGGCAACGGTGGCCTGCTGGCAGCCAAGGAGCAGGGCCTGATGGCTATCGGCGTGGATGTTGATCAGTACTTAACCTACCCGGAGGTCCAAAGTGCGCTGATGTCCAGCGCGGCCAAGAACGTTGACGCCGCTGTGTATGAGTACCTCAAGACCATCAAGAACGGCACCTCTAAGGCTGGTGCCTTTACCGCCAACCTCAAGAACGGTGGTGTGGGCCTGGCCCCGTTCCATGATTGGGACAGCAAGATCCCGGCTGAGGTAAAGAATAAAATTAAGGAAGCGACGGATGGCCTGGTGAGTGGGTCCATCCAGACGGGCTACTAATAGTAAATGTAAAATCTCTCAAATATCGGAGGGTGCTGTGCTAAGGAGGTGCAGCACCCTCTATTGTGGTATTAATGGAGAGGGTCATGGCCTTTGCCTTACAAGCCACGGGTATTACCAAGCATTTCCCAGGGGTCCTAGCCAATGATCATGTGAGCTTTACCCTGGAAAAAGGCGAGATACATGCCTTGTTGGGGGAAAACGGTGCCGGCAAATCGACCTTAATGAATATTCTCTACGGGCTGTACCAGCCTGACGAGGGGGAAATTATGATCGACAGCCAGCCAACGCGCATCGATACCCCGCACGATGCCATCTCCCAGGGCATCGGGATGGTCCACCAGCATTTCATGCTTGTCCCACCGCTCACAGTGACCGAAAACATCATGCTCGGGCAGGAATCCATCCAGGCATCCTCGAGGGTCTTGGGCAAGCTGGCAGTGCTCAACAGGCGCAGCGTCACTGAACGGATTTACGAATTGAGTCAGCAATACGGCCTGGAGGTGGACCCGGAGGCTATCGTGCAGGACCTACCGGTCGGAGCACAGCAGCGTGTTGAAATCATTAAGGCCCTATACCGGGCAGCCGATATCTTGATCCTCGACGAGCCTACGTCGGTGCTGACGCCGCAAGAGGCCGATGAGCTGTTCATCATCATGCGCAATCTGGTGAAGCAAGGCAAGTCGATCATCTTTATCACCCACAAGCTGCGCGAGGTGTTCGCCGTTGCCGATCGCATCAGTGTGATGCGCGCCGGGCAAGTGGTCGGTACGGTCAAGCCGTCTGAGGCCACGCAGGAGATGCTGGCCGAGATGATGGTCGGCCGCAAGGTGATCTTGCAAATTGACAAGGTCGACGCTCATCCTGGTGAGGTAGTCTTAAGCATTGATGGGCTGCAGGTGATGGACGACCGTCGGCACATGGCTGTGGACGGTGTGTCACTTGTGGTGCGAGCAGGTGAGATCCTGGGGGTAGCCGGTGTTCAGGGTAACGGGCAGACTGAGCTGGTCGAAGCGCTGACCGGGCTGCGCCACCCGCTGGAGGGGCGCGTGACTATCCTGGGTCACGATACAACCAGGGCTACGCCCCGCCAGATCATCGAGGTCGGCATCGCTCATGTGCCCGAAGACCGCCAAAAGCACGGGCTGGTGCTGTCATTCTCGGTGCGTGATAACCTGGTGCTGTGTACTTATTACCAATCTCCCTTCGCGCAGGGGGTTGAGCTAAACTTTCCGGTCATTGAAAACTTTGCCGCGGAACTGGTCCATACATTCGACATCCGCACGCCCAGCCTCGAGACCAATGTTGGGTCGTTATCCGGCGGTAACCAGCAGAAAGTTATCGTGGCGCGTGAGCTGGCACGCCAGGTGAAGCTGCTGGTCGCCAACCAACCGACGCGCGGGTTGGATGTTGGCAGCATCGAGTTTATCCACCGCCGCATTGTCGATGCTCGTGATAAAGGGGCGGCGGTCCTGCTGGTCAGTGCGGAGCTGGACGAGATCATGAGCCTCTCCGATCGCATTGCGGTGATGTATAAAGGCCGTATCCTCGACACGCTCGAGGGGAAATCAGCCGCACGTGAACAATTAGGGCTATTGATGGCAGGCGTTACAAAGGAAGGCGCACATGTCTAATGCACCTGTCGCTGTAGAGCGCCCCACGTCCTCGTTCCGGATCTCCCTCCTGCGTCTTTGGGATGCATTTAAAATGCCGGCCCTGGCAATCCTGAGTGCCTTCATCCTGGGCGGCATCGTCATTTTGATCACCAGTGGAAAACCTTTGACGGTCCTCCAGGCTTATATCGGCCTGGTGCAAGGTGCTTTCTTAAACCAGCGCGCTTTCTCGGAGACATTGGTTAAAACAACGCCGTATATACTTCTCAGCCTGGGTGTGGGGGTGGGCTTCAAGACCGGGTTGTTCAACATCGGCGTGGAGGGCCAGTTTTACATCGGGGCGGTCAGCGCAGCATGGGTTGGGGTATTATTTCCCGGGCTGCCTGCAATTATCCATCTACCACTGGCGTTGTTAGCCGGTGTGATCGGGGGGGCCATCTGGGCAGCTATCCCCGGTTACCTCAAGGCGCGCACCGGCGCTCATGAAGTGATCAGCACCATGATGATGAACTACATCGCATTCCGACTGCAAGAGTATATCGTCACCTGGCTGCTGAAGGATCCGTCAGCTGGCCTCGTTCAGACGCTGCCCGTTGCGAAGGCGGCGGAGGTATGGACGCTGTACCAAATCCCCGTTCGGTTGCAGGACCCCCTTAATGCGTTGGGCGTGGCTCTGGTGTTTGCGATCATTGCTCTGCTCATCGCGCGCTGGGCGCTGGGTACCCCCAGGCTGCGCGAGCAGGTCGAAACGGCAGGCCAACGCCGTATCGTCTACCTGGTTGTAGGTGTGCTGGTCTTGTTAATCACGTTCTTCGGCCTGCCTGCATTCACGCGGGTCTGGTGGCCTTTCACTGACCCCTACGATCGGATGCACATCGGCTTGTTCATCGCCCTGGCGGCGTCCGTGGGGGTGTGGTGGTTGCTGTGGAAGACGACCCTGGGGTT
>CAZPWU010000258.1:0-4401 GCA_964590325.1 uncultured Anaerolineaceae bacterium
AGCGCACGCGGCTGGGGATTTTATAGGGCTCCAGGTCCGTCCGGCAGTAATCTAATACCTCTTGCGACGTCATCTCAGCCCCGTCTTTGAGGATGATAAAAGCCCAGGCTGCCTCACCGCCCAGGGGATCGGGCACCCCGACCACTGCGGCTTCACGGATCTTGGGGTGGGAGGCCAGGAAGGCTTCGACCTCAACCGGGTAAATGTTCTGTCCACCGCGGATAATGACGTCCTTCTTACGCCCTACGATTTTCAGATAACCCTGCTCATCGATCAGCGCCAGGTCGCCGGTGTAATACCAGCCATCCGCATCGACCACCTCGGCGGTCAGCTCCGGGGCGTGGTAGTATCCGAGCATCAGGCTGTCGCTGCGGCAGGCCAACTCTCCTACCTGCCCGACCGGGAGGGGATGGCGCTGCTCGTCGACGATCCTGACCTCCATGCCCGGCATCGGGCGACCCACGGTAGCAGCCTGGCGCTCGTCGCTATCGGCCAGGCTGGTGGCGGCGATACCTCCGCCCGTCTCGGTGGTGCCGAAGCCGATGTGCACCGCGCAGCCGAAGCGGCGCTGGATTTCCCTGGCGAGTGATGGTGGGCATGGTGCGGCGCCGATGCCCACGATGAGCAGAGTTGAAGTGTCATAGCGCTCAAAGTCATCCAGCCCCAACATGACCTGAAGGGCCATGGGTACAGCGATCAGGACAGTGACATGCTCCTGTTGGATTAGCTGCATGGCCACGCGGGGGTGGAAGCGCGGCATCACGACCAGCCGGTCGCCCATCAAGAGGGCCTGGAACATAGCCTCCAGCCCGGTGATGGAGTGCCATCCAGCCGTGGATAGGAAGGTCTGAGGTTTACCGGCAGCCCTCAGCAGCCGCTTTCGGTAGCGTGCCAGGGCTTTGACGGACTGCCCGAACCATTGGATATCTGGACGACGTATCCACAGCTCACGCAGCTTAACGCTGGCAGCCACCGGGGCGATCAGGCTGCGGTGAGTGTGCATGGTACCCTTGGGTGTGCCGGTGGTGCCCGAGGTGTAGAGTAGTATTAATAGATCCTGGGGTGTGACGCCGGGCTGAGGAAGCGGGATAGAGGCAGGCGTGGTCATCAAGCCATCCAGGGTGAGATCGAATCCACCTAACCCCCCGGCTGATATGACATGCCGCAGCCCTACTGCCTGGTCAAGGACCTCTTTATCGACAGGGGTTGAGGTCACTACGACGACCGGTTCGGCATCCTGCAGCACTCGGATCAGCCCACGCGGGCGGAGCTGAGGGTTGAGGGGGATGATCACTGCCCCCAACTCGGCGCTTGCAAAGAACAGCTCAGCGAACTCAGCTCCCGGCAGCAGGCTGCAGGCGATCTTATCCCCTTTATGTACGCTCAGCTCATGCAAGCCCTTCGCCAGCGTCTGGCTGCGTTCCAGCAACTGTAAATAAGTGAGGCGTGTTTCACCACAGACCAGCGCCTCCTGGTCGGCACGCGACTTCGCTACCTGGTAAAAGGCTTCCGCCATGGTCATATGGGTATTGATCATAAATTCATCTTATAGATCCGATAATGTTTATAACGCTCGGCGCCCAGGCGGTTAGCGATCAGGTTGACCATCGAATTATATTCGGAGGTGACCGAGCCATCAAGCCAGGCATAGCCTTTCCGGTAAACGGCCTTGACGGCCTCCAGGTAGAGCAGCGCATCAATGCCGTGGCGGCGGTATTCCTCGCGGATACCCATCAGCTTGAAGGTGACGACATCAATCTGGCTGATGAGACGCCTGAGCTTGAGGACCCCCAGCGGGAAGAGGCGCCCATTGAGGTGGATGAAGGCACGGTTTATGTCGGGGATGGCGATGCAGAAACCGATCGCGTGACCATTGACCTCGGCGAACAGCGCCAGGTCGGGGTCCAGGAAGAGGCGAATCTGGTCAGCCGTGCGGCGGAATTCAGCAACATCCAATGGGATATAGTCGGGAAGGTGCTTTAAGGTGTCGTTGAAGAGGTCGATGGCGGTGTTGATCTCGTCCTCCCAGTCATCCATACGGATCTTGCGGATGGTGACATTGGCTACCTTGCGCGCCACCTCCGCCACGCGGTTGAGCTCGGGCGGAATGTTTTTAAGCTCCTCACCGATCTGGGAGCGGAACGCCCGCCAGGCGTAAAGGTCGTGGTCTTTCTCCATGCCGTAGCGCTCGAGGAAGTCCTTGTAGTAGGGCGGGTTGTGTGCCTCCAGCATCACCGGGGGGCAATCTGCGCCAGCGACCAGCACCCCTGGACGGTCATTACTGCTGAAGCTGGTCGGACCGCGAACCAGGGCAATCTTACGCTCGCGCAGCCAATTGCAGGCTGTATTTAACAGTTGCTCGGCTACGCCGTAGTCTTCGATGACCTCGAAGAAACCGAAACCGCCCTCCGGCTGGCCCGTGTGGGCATTGGCCTGGTGGTCGATGAAAGCGGCGATCGTGCCGGCTGCTCGGCGACCCTGACGGGCTAAAAAGAGGGCTACATCGGCATGCTTGAAAAAGGGACCACGGGTAGGGTCGAGATATTCGAGTTGGTCAGAGATGAGGGGCGGCACCCAGTTCGGGTCATCCTTATAGACCCGCCAGGGGAACTTGACGAAAGCAGATCGGTCGCGTCGGGTTGTTACCGGGTGAATCTGGATGGACGAAGCCATTTTGGATCACCTCCGGTCGGAAGAGGATGTTTTGACCAATTATACAACCCATTGAGGCGTTATTCGTTGCTGTTGGGGTATTATTTTGAGACCTGGTACTTATCCAGGTCGAAACGATCCCTGGGGTAAGGTTGCGGTTAGAAAAAAGATTGTGGGTTAGAATTGTGCAGATGAACTCTCGTGAACGATTGCTGACTACACTCCTACACGAACCGACAGACCGTGTTCCGATATCCACCTATGAGATGGTGGGCTGGAACCCGGATGCCTGGGAGAACCACCAGCCAGCCTACCGGCACCTGATGGACCTGATCCGTCAGAAAACCGACTGCCTGTATCTGTGTGGGTTCCCATCGACAAACGCTTTGCAGCGCCTGACGGTCACTGCATGGGACGAAGGCGCGAGCCATTATACTCGGGAGATCCTGCACACGCCGCGCGGGGACCTGACCATGACGACTCGCCAGGACGCCGGGCTGAATACCGTATGGGCGCTCTCACACCTGCTGAAGGACGACGAGGATGTCAAACGCTTCCTGTCTAAGCCCATCGAGCCAATGCCTCCCGATATCAGCGGTTTTGCAGGGGTTCAGGCCCGGCTGGGGGATCACGGCATCCCGCTGGTAGACATCGCCGACCCGCTCTGCGTCGTTGCCGAGCTGTTTGATTTCAGCGATTTCATGGTGCGCGCCTTCAGCCAGCCTGAGCAGATCGAAGCGCTGCTGGAGCACGTGGCGCCGTCGATTTACGCTTCGGCGCGCTACCTGCTCGAGCATGGGCTGGGGCCGCTCTTCCGGGTGGTGGGGGCCGAATACGCCACGCCGCCTTATCTACCACCGGCGCTGTTTGAACGCTACGAGGTGCGCTATACCGAGCCGATCATCCGCATGATCCACGATCATCGGTGCACTGCGCGCCTGCACTGCCACGGCCGTATCCGCCAGGCTCTGCCGATGATCGTGGAGATGGGCTGCGATGCGCTGGACCCGGTCGAAGCGCCGCCCAGCGGGGACATCACCCTGGGGGAAGTGAAGCAGCTCTATGGCGATAAGCTGTGCCTGATGGGCAATCTTCAGCTGCGCGACCTGGAGACGCTGCCGATGGACCGGCTGCGGGAGGTGGTGCGCGAGACGGTCGAGGCCGGCAAGCCGGGAGGGGGATTCGTGATCATGTCCACGGCCTCGCCGATCAATGCCGACCTGTCGCCGCTGACGGAGAGGAACTATGAGGCGTTCATCGAGACGGCGCTGGAGTATGGGGAATATTAAGGTGACCTGTCTTTAATTTGGACCTGGATGCCCATACGTTCCATATCCTTCATCAGCCGATCTGGCTCTATAATATTCGCCTGTGTCCAAAGCCCCGGCTTCATAATCGAACCATCGAGATATTGCAACAAACAAGCGACGACGGGGATCGCGGTGAACAGGTAGCCATCTCTGTGATAGATGGTGACAGCCATCGCTTTGATTTTATCATCCACCTTACCGTGCGCTTCAACTCTTAACAGCGTGCCGTAAGGGGGCTTTGAAAAGGATCTCACTCCCCATTTCATCAGCTTCCCCATAAGGTTTAGCGCTCTCTGGGGCCACAGTCTCAAGCCGATCACCGCCAGGGGTAAAACCAGCCAATCCACAAACCAGTTGAAACCGCCCACGTAAAAGCCGGTTTCCTTTAGAGATGGATACGTCTCGGGAATGGCACGCATCTCTTCCAGGAACATGGGAA
>CAZPWU010000259.1:0-4399 GCA_964590325.1 uncultured Anaerolineaceae bacterium
CCGAGATGGTACCAACCCTGACAGTGCAAAAACCCACTCCAGGTGCTACCTCTACCGTTGGTGTTATTCCGACTGAATCTATCCCAGGCACGGTCCTACCGCCTCCATCGGGCTTATCGAGCACAATATCCATCTGGCATTCCTGGAGTGAGAATGATATCCCCCTCCTGGAGGCGATTATCCAGGCATTTCAAAAAATTTACCCGGATGTGAGTTTCAGCCTCTTCTATATGCCGTTTGATGATCTGCTCAAGAAGTATGAGACGGAGGTATACAATGGAGACGGCCCGAGCCTGTTGCTGGGGCCGGCAGATTGGGGCCCTTTGCTCGATGATAAAGGGTTAGTAACGGATTTGTCGTCTTATACAAGCTCTGAGTTCCTATCGTCGATCAACCCGGCTGCCCTGGGATCAGGACAATATCAAGGGAAATTGGTCAGCCTGCCCTACGCCATCCAGGGAGCGGTAATATACCGAAACAAGCTGATTATCCCTACAGCACCCGCCACATTTGACGAACTGGTCAGCTTGTCAAAAGCAGCTACCAAAGGGGGAGTGATAGGAGCTGATCTCGAACGTGGAGCCTATTACTCGGTTGCTCATCTGGAGGGAATCGGTGGGCGTTTGATGGACGATAACGGCAACCCGATATTTAACGAGGATGGCTTCCGTTACGGGGTTGAATGGCTTGATTTATTAAAATCGTTTACGAACGCTGGGGCAGTGGAATTTAACAGTGATCGCGACGTGCAACTGTTCAAACAGGGTAAAGTCGGTATCATCTTCGGTGGCACCTGGGATCGCGACGCGTTGGCTCATGCCATAGGCCTAGACAATCTGGCAATAGATCCCTGGCCTAAATATGGTGAAGGTCATTTATCGGGTTATGTACAATCTAACAACCTGTTTGTCAAAACTAATATCACTGGGAATGATCTCCTTGCTGTTTTAAAATTCGTTGGGTTCTGCCTCGCTCCTGAGGTTCAGACTCGCTTTGCTGAAAATGAATTCATCCCTTCGGTGAAAAATGCCTCGGCTCGTGATCCCTTTATCAAGCAGGCGATGGTCGCTATGAGCGATGGGTTAACGTACCCCATCCTTCCAGCCAATTCTGCTTACTGGGATGCGTTACAGTCTGCTATAGTGGATGTTTTTGATCAGGGCTTGGATCCAAAGATTGCCCTCCAGGGGGCATACGATGAAATTATTAACCGGCTTAAGCTAATGCAGGGTGTTCAGTAGGTATGCTATGACTGTTCCTGGTTGGGTCCAAGATGCGGTTTTTTACCAGATATTTCCTGATCGATTTGCCTATGGGGATTCAAACAATGACCCGCCCAAGGTACAGCACTGGGGTTCACCGCCGACAACCTGGGGTTTTCAAGGAGGTGACTTGAGTGGCATTAGCCAAAAATTTGAATATTTATTAGACCTGGGTATAACTGCGCTATATCTCAATCCGATATTCCAGGCTACCTCAAACCACCGCTATAACACGACCGATTATTTACGCATTGACCCCAAGCTGGGTGACCTTAACGATTTCCATGCCTTATTGGATATAGCACATCACAATGGGGTACGAGTGATCTTGGACGGCGTGTTTAACCATTGTGGGAGAGGTTTCTTTGCTTTTAATGACATCCTGGAAAACCAGGAGCATTCGCCCTACCTGGACTGGTTTCATGTAAAAAATTTCCCAATCGAGGCTTATTCGCCGGGGGATTCCAAGGATTACTTGGGTTGGTGGCAGATGAAGAGTTTACCCAAATTTAATACCAATAATCCGGTAACACGGCGCTACCTGATGTCAGTGGCCCGTTATTGGATTGAGCAAGGGGCTGACGGATGGCGCCTGGATGTTCCCAATGAGATAGACGACGATACTTTTTGGGAGGAATTTCGTCATGAGGTTAAATCCGCCAACCCGGAAGCATATCTTGTTGGTGAAATTTGGGTCGCTGATCCTCATTGGGTAGGAGAGGGTCACTTCGATGGTCTGATGAATTACCCGGTCAGGGACGCTGTGTTACGCCTCTTGTATGCCGGTACCTTGGATACCCCACACTTTGTCGAAAAGATTGAAGATTTACTGAAGTTATACCCACGCGAGAATGTCTATGCTATGTATAACCCCCTTGGCTCACATGATACCGAGCGTTTGCTCACCAAGTTGTGTGGTGGTGAAACAGGGCGTGCAAAGGCAAAGCTGGCCTTTTTATTCCAGTTTGCATATCCGGGTGCACCGGCGATATATTATGGGGATGAGATTGGTCTATTGGGAGGCAAAGATCCCGAATGCCGAGGTGCATTTCCGTGGGATCGGCAACTCTGGAATACTGACTTGCATGATTGGGTGAAGAGGTTGATCGGGGAACGGAAACGCCAACCTGCCTTACGCCGGGGTGATTATAAGAGAGTGTGTATGAGTGCTGATGACGGCTGCCTGGCATTTGCACGTGTACTAGAGAATGAAATGATTATCGTTGCCTTAAATGTCAGTCCCGATAACCGTCAGATGCGGTTACCAGTATCCAAGCTGGGTTATACTGACGGACAGGTTGTACATAACCTCCTTGGTCAAGAGGAATTTATTATCAATAATGGCAATCTCGTGGTCCCATTACACCCTTGGGACGGTATGTGGTTGAAATAATCGTAGGACTTACGCAGTTCGCAAAGGAACTACTGAAAATATGGGTGATGGGCGGACTTTCACCCGCCCATCACCTGGATTTTCAGGCTTTTCTCGTTCAACTGCGTAACTCCTAAATCGTTATGATTTGAGGTATACTGTTACATGAGAGGAATTCCTAGATCATCTTGGTCTAATGAAGGGAGAGGTAGTTTGCTATGGATGCCTATACAATATCCCGTGAGCAATCCCAGTCTGCTCTCTTTGATTTTTCAGATACCTCCACAGGCGCAGTCGAGCTATTTCCAGCGGTTTGGAGTGCCGCAGAAGGCTTGAGTTCTCCCGAATTAAACGTCCGTCATGCTTCCCTGGATACTCTGGTCAAATTAGGGGCGCCACGCCTATCCCCATTGGTGGCTTACCTGCTTGCTACCCGTCTCTTTGATCCTGACCTTGACTTACGCTCTAAAATTGTGGTTATATTAGGGGAGTTACTCGCCCGAGACCGTGAGGGTCATAAGACACCTGAGCTGGTCCGAAGCTATTTAATCACATACCTGTCTCAAATGCGAACAAGGTTAGTTTACGGTCTGATGCAGGTCGCGGACCATGACGCCAACACCAAACAGTACATCGCTCGTCTGCTTAACGCCTGCCCTTATGCCGGTGAACACTTAGCAGACATACTCTCCGACCGTAAAGTGCCCTTGACGATACGCTTGCAGGCGGCTTATTTTATCGGGCAGGTTGGTTACCTGGATGTTATCCAGGATCTGGAACGTCTCTCTACGCGATTGCAGTCACGGTTAATGGGTCAACAGGCTATGCCTTTTGCACCACGCTCAGAGCCAAACGAAACAGTGCTCCTCCCGGCTATACAAAACACATTAACGATGCTGCGCTCCCCCTGATCCGGCGAGTACTATGAAATAAGGCTGTTCTCAGGCCAATGGATTACTTTGCCTTATGTTAGTTGATAGCCTTTCCGCAGTTGGGGCAGAGGCTTTCATCGGTTTTGATTACGAAACCACAGTGTGGGCAGGTGTGTGGTTGTACTTCCCCCAAAGGTGCCCCGCAGGCGATACAATTTGACTCGCCGACTGGATTGGCTGTTTTGCAATACGCGCAAACCAGACGGCGTAGACGTTCTGATAATTCAAAGGAGGCGCCAGCAGCTCTTGCCGTCTCTTCTACGGTCTGCCATACTTCATCCGAAAGCTGTATGTTTTCGATGTCCTGGGCCAGATCATCGAGGCGACTAAAAATGTATAAGGGATTACGAAGTAAGGCAAATGCTGTCATTCCCAGGCTTGCTGCGACACCCAACCATTCTTGCTTTCCAATCTGGACAGTCACTCCATCTTCAACTTTTTGGAGCATCACCGTTAATGCGGTTTGTCCCCCTGAAACGGCTCCTTGTGAAGTCGCGATTTGAACAACTAACTGGTTTGGGTCGCCGATCTGTTGAACTCGCAGGTTACCGCGGTTAAACCGTGCCACCAGGGCATGGGCGACATTAATTGGGCTTAAATTTCCATGAAAAATACGTGGTTCCATGATTGGCTCTCCTGAGTGGCTTTCCTTATCTAGATTATAATCTTTGTTTAGTAAAAAAAGCGGCTCTTTTGGAATTTCCGGGGTGGATGCCCTTTACATGGTAAATCCCAGAGACCCGAAAAAGCTATGGAGTTATCATTCAGAAGATGAAGCTCAGAATCATTTTATTAGGTTGTGTATTGGTGAGTGGTCTGGTGTTGAGTCAGGT
>CAZPWU010000260.1:0-4387 GCA_964590325.1 uncultured Anaerolineaceae bacterium
ATCCGCCCCGGCTTCACGCGCCAGGCCTTCGATAAAGCCGGCATCGACTATGCCCTGAACAACCCCTTCGGTCCAAAGCTGATCTTCAACCCCGACTTCAGCTTCGACTGCTTCATCGTCGACATGGTCGACAATTTTACAGAGCTGCACACCGTAGAGCTTGCTCAACAGTCGGGCATTGATATCCTGAGCCTGGACGATTACCTGAAGGTGATCGACTTCTACTTCGAGCGGGACGCGCGCAGTGCCAGCGCCCTCAAGGTGGGCCGCGCCTATGACCGGACCCTGCTGTGG
The DNA here is from genome assembly GCA_964590325.1 of uncultured Anaerolineaceae bacterium. Lineage (GTDB taxonomy): Bacteria > Chloroflexota > Anaerolineae > Anaerolineales > UBA4823 > CAZPWU01. The sequence continues at coordinate 295 of CAZPWU010000260.1, forward strand.
GAGGACGTACCCAAGAGTGCTGTAGAAAAAACCTTCAACCGCGTAAACGCCTTCGTTGGCTTCAACGACCGTCCCAACGGCAAGGACCTGTTGGCCCTGGAGGACTTCATCCTGCACTATCTGTGCCGCAAGTGCGGTGAGTACGGCCTGCGCATGAAGTTCCACACCGGTATCCAGGAGGGCAATGGCAACGTCATCACCAACAGCCGCGCCGCGCTGATGGCGAACCTGTTCCTTAAATACCCAAAGACGGGCTTCGATATCTACCATATCTCCTACCCCTACCAGGATGAGCTCGTGACTCTGGCAAAGAACTTCCCCAATGTCACCATCGACTTCTGCTGGATGTGGATCATCAACTCCGCCGCCGGGCGGCGGGCGCTCTCCGAAATGCTGGACGCCGTACCCATCAACAAGATCCACGGCTTCGGAGGCGATTACATCATGGTTGAGGGCACCTATGGGCACGCGGTGATCGCACGCAGGGAGATCGCGCGGGTCCTGTGTGAGAAGGTGGAAGAGGGCCGCTTCGGCGAAGACTACGCCGTGGAAGCGGGCCGGAGGCTGCTGCGCGAGAATGCCATCGATAACTTCGGGTTAATGGAGCGCAGGGAGGCGTTCCGGGAGAGGGCGAAATAGATTTAACACGAATTGTCGTGAATCAGGCGAATAACGCACATAAGAGATTTGCTGCCGCAGCACCTTCAAAGGCCCAGCCTCTCTGAACGGCTGATACTCGTAGAGATGCTGCTGAAATCCGGGATCAATGAGCAGGCGGGGAGTCCCAGCCACTATCACCTTGTATTGCGATATTCTCCTCTAACCTGTGGGATGTGGGCTGAGCTGGGAGAGGAGGATGGCTGCCAGGATCAGGGCGCACCCCAGGAGCTGGAGGGTGCTGAGGGCCTCGCCCAGCCACAGCCAGCCCCCCAGCGCGGCGAAAACCGCCTCCATGCTGAGGATGAGGGTCGCGTCAGCGGGAGGTGAATACCGCTGCCCCATCGCCTGGAGTGTGTACCCGACCCCCACCGAGATGATACCGGTGTAGACAATGGCTACCCACCCCGCGGTCAGCCAGCCACCCAGCTCCTTCACGAACGCTCCCTCAAAAGCAAGACCGACCAGCAGGTTCAGCACCCCACAGACGAAGAACTGCCCTGCGGCGAAGCGCAGGACATCCATGCGCTGCACCAGGCGGCTGACCAGGATGACATGCAGCGCCCACAAGACCGACCCGGCCAGCTCCAGGGCATCGCCGAGGGCCAGGTGGAGCTGCCCCTGTGCGCTCAACAGGAAAATACCTATCGCAGCCAGCAAGGCGGCGATCCAGGACAGGGGGCGCAATCGCTGGCGCATTCCGATCATTAAGATCAGCGGCACGAAGACGACGTACAACCCGGTGATGAAACCGGCGTTCCCGGCGGTGGTGTAGCGCAAGCCGGCTTGCTGAAGGGCAGCGCCACCAAACAGGAGGCACCCGGCCAGCCCCACCAGCGGCAGGTCATGGCGGTTAATAGTGAACCGGTGATCGGCTATCCATTGCCTGCCGGCTGTAGAACCCTCATTGGCTGGCCTACGCCGGGCAATAAACGGCAGCAAGACCAGCGCACCCAGCAGAAATCGGCTGCCATTAAAAAGGAATACGCCCATGTTTTGGGCAGCGATGCGCTGCACCACGAAGGCAGTGCCCCAGATAATGGCGACGAGGAACAGGCTGAGGTCAGCTCGTAAGCGGGGGGAGAGGGCGGACATGATGGAGGATATTGTAAACGAGGATTTGACATTTCATAGGAATGACATAAAATGGGACTTAACAGGCCACTCGTCACGGTATTACTCCCTGGATGAACTATCCAACCTATTCTATGTGATTAATGACAAATAGCGATCCCCATGACCCATTATTACGCCTACCTGGATATTGGCAGTGATCACTGCATGGCCCATGTGCTATCCTTGCCCGGATGCTTTGTACGGGCATCCAACCCGGAGGAGGCTGTATCCCGGCTGCCCGGTGCGATACGCGAATACCATGCCTGGCTGCGCCAGCACGGTGAAACGGTACTCTTTGAGACAGAGCCGATCGAGGTTGCCATAGCCGAGGAGAGCACCGGCTTTGGCCCCTTCAACCCCGGGGACGCCGCGGCGCTGTTCTCGCCCGACCGGGAACCTATCAGTCCAAATAAGATCGGGGACCACTTCCGCCTGATGGGCTATGCACGGGCCGACCTGCTGGCCCTGGTGCGCGATTTACCCGATGAAACCCTGGACTGGCAGCCTGACCCACAATCCTTCTCCATCCGCCGCATCTTGCGCCACATCGGCAACGCCGAAGAATGGTACGTCTCGCGCATCGTACTGTCCGAAGCCTTACCGCCAGAATGGGAACACGATGAGGACCTGCCCATCTTTGATTTCTTGGAAATGGAGCGGCGCACAGCGATAGCCCGGCTGCGTAAACTGACCGGAGAGGAACGCGCAGCCATCACCCATCCTGCCCATTGGACCCAGCACCCCGATGAACCCTGGACGGCGCGCAAATCCCTGCGGCGGTTTTTAGAACATGAACGCGAACACACAGCCCAAATCAGGGAGATACTGGAGCATTATGAAACACATCCCTAAAAGCTCAGCCAAGAACACTCATCGGATGAGTAACCCTGTGGATTTTTAAGAAAGGCTTATCCTTGCCAAACATAAAACCTGCTGCAATTCTCATCACGATCTGGCTCATATCCTGTTCACCAGGGAAGGTGCAGCCACCAGGTACGACCGTCACACCTGGAACCGCGGCCTTGTCGAATCCTGGTACCCCTGCGCTCGAGGTCATCACACTCCCTGCCCCACGATTAAAAGGGACACTAACCCTGGAAGAGGCGCTGGTCCAGAGGCGGTCTGTGCGCGGGTTTTCCAATATACCGCTGACGGAGATGGAATTAGGCCAGCTACTGTGGGCCGCGCAGGGGATCACTAACTCGTCCGGATATCGAACCGCACCCTCGGCAGGGGCACTATACCCGCTCGAAGTATATCTGGTGACACATGAAGGGATCTATCATTATGTGCCGCGCGGGCACCAACTGGTCCTCCTGCATCAAGGTGATATCAAACCAGCTCTCTATGCAGCCGCACTCAGGCAAAACCCAGTGCTGGAGGCACCGGCGGTGATCGTGATCACCGCCGTATATGGGCGCACAGCACAGAAATATGGCGAAGAACGCAGCCCGCGCTATGTAAACCTGGAAGCCGGGCACGCCGCGCAGAACATTTTGCTCCAGGCGGTAGCGTTGAGCCTCGGTGCAGTGCCCATCGGCGCTTTTGCGGACGAGGAGGTTAAAAAGGCCCTGTCATTGCCGTCTGATCAGCAGCCTTTATACCTAATCCCGGTTGGCCATCCCCGGTGATGTTTCATTAGTAGGCAGGAGGGAATTTCTTCTACGAAGGCTGTAGCCTGAGTAGCTATGTTTTAGATATCAAAGGAGGCAATCCGATATGCTGCCGCGTGTCATTATCCACAACGGGGTGAGCGCCGACGGGCGCATGGACTGGTACCCGGGGGACGAGGGGCTGTACTACGAGATCGCCGGGCGCTTCAATGCGGATGCCATGCTCTCGGGGAGCAACACCATGATCGCTGCCTATCCCTCTGGACAAGCATCCGAAGAGGCAGAAGAGAACGAACCGCTTCAGCACGAGCCCGGCGATACCCGCCAGCTGCTGGTCATCGTCGACAGCCGCGGGCGGCTGCGCAACCTGGGACGCATCCGCAGGGAGCCATACTGGCGGGATGTGGTCCTGATGTGCTCACAAGCCACGCCGAAAGACTACCTGGATTACCTGGAGAAGCAGCATATCGACCATATCGTGGCTGGCACCAGAGAAGGCGGAAGAACACCGCCTTTTGTTGACCTGCGGGCAGCGCTGGAAGAGCTGTACACTCGCTTCGGAGCCAAGGTGGTGCGCGTCGACAGCGGAGGGATCCTGAACGGAGCCTTGCTGCGCGCCCGCCTGGTGGACGAGCTGAGCTTGCTGATCAGCCCCGGCCTGGTGGGTGGGACAACGCTGCGCTCGGCCTTCGTGGCGGCCATGAATG
>CAZPWU010000261.1:0-4375 GCA_964590325.1 uncultured Anaerolineaceae bacterium
AGTTTTATTCATTGTTGATTTTTTTATTTGGAGGCGAAAGTGCCCACGGTCAGTCAACTGGTCCGCAAAGGACGCAAATCCAAAAGGGTGAAGAGCAAGGCCCCAGCGCTGTTATATACCCTGAATTCCATGAAACAGCGCCGGATACGCCAACCGAAGGGTGCTCCACAAAAACGGGGTGTTTGCACTGTAGTGCGCACCATGACCCCGAAAAAGCCTAACTCCGCTTTGCGTAAGATTGCCCGCGTTCGTCTAACCAACGGCGTCGAGGTGACTGCCTATATACCAGGCGAAGGACACACGCTTCAAGAGCACTCGGTGGTCCTGGTGCGCGGTGGTCGTGTAAAAGACCTTCCGGGTGTGCGTTACCATATTGTGCGCGGCGTCCTGGATACCGGAGGCGTCAGTGCGCGGCGCCAGGGACGATCGAAATACGGGTCTAAGCGTCCTAAGGAATAAACAGTAGCTTTTTCCATAAACTTGTGTCCCTGTGTACTTGTAAACAGGATATCGAGTACACAGGGACACAAGCTTCAAATAATATGTATGGAGTAATCGTATGGCGCGTCGGAGTAAACCTGAAAAGCGTGAGATTATACCGGATGCTCGCTACAACAGCGTGCATATCCAATCTTTTATAAATCGGGTGTTTAGAAATGGTAAGAGAAGCGTAGCAGTTCACCTGGTCTATAATGCGCTGGATATGATTGAAGAGCGTACCAAGCGCAATCCCACAGAAGTCTTTGACCAGGCACTTAAAAATGTATCGCCGCTCATGGAAGTAAGGCCACGTCGTGTGGGTGGTGCAACATATCAGGTGCCTATGGAAGTCCCACCCGTTAGACGTTTCGCACTGGCGACGCGTTGGATCATTACCTCTGCTAAGGCTCGTTCTGGCAAATCTTTCTCGGAAAAATTAGCTGGTGAGTTAATTGATGCTGCTAATAATACTGGAGCAGCAATTCGAAAGCGTGAGGAAGTACATAAGATGGCAGAAGCCAACCGTGCTTTCTCTCACTACAGGATGTAATCATAAGATAGGTTAATTTGATGGCCCGCCAATATCCTATTGATCGTTATCGAAATATTGGCATCATTGCCCACATTGATGCGGGTAAGACCACGACGACCGAACGCATCCTATTCTATACAGGAAAGACGCATCGTATCGGTTCTGTTGACGATGGTACGACCGTTACCGACTGGATGGTGCAGGAACGTGAGCGGGGCATTACGATTGTCTCGGCGGCGGTTTCCGCGGAATGGAAAGGCTATCTAATTAATATCATCGACACACCCGGTCATATTGATTTTACAGCTGAAGTTCAGCGCTCATTACGGGTTCTGGATGGTGGTATTGTTATCTTCGACGCTGTGCAAGGTGTTGAACCCCAGAGTGAGACGGTCTGGAGGCAGGCTGATCGTTATAATGTACCGCGCATCTGCTTTGTGAATAAAATGGATCGTCTCGGTGCTTCTTATGACCGGACAGTTGAAATGGTACGTCAGCGACTTGGGGCAAATCCAATTGCTGTTCAAATACCCCTCGGAGTAGAAGCATCCTATAAAGGTGTAGTCGATCTTATCAACCAGCGCGCTATCTTATGGGAGGATGACCTGGGCAAAGAACCGCGTCAGGCAGATATTCCTACTGATCTTATGGATCTGGTTAAAGAACGCTATGCTCGCATGCTTGAGCAGATCGCCGAAACTGATGAACACCTGACGATGAAATACCTGGATGGCGAGGCAATAACGGCTGAAGAGCTTAAATCAGCTCTGCGGAAGGCGGTTATTACCGGTAAAGCTACTCCTGTCTTCTGTGGTAGTGCTCTGAGGAATAAAGGTGTCCATCTGATTCTCGATGCGGTTATCGAATACTTACCTTCCCCAGCAGATATCCCACCTGTTATCGGTAATCATCCTCATACAGGGGCTGAGCTGGAGCGCCCGGCACATGACGACGCACCAATGAGCGCACTGGTCTTTAAAATTGTGACTGATCCCTATGTAGGTCGCCTGGCCTATATTCGCGTGTATTCAGGCAAGCTGACTCAGGCTGCAATGGTTTACAACTCTACGAAGGAACGGCGTGAGCGGGTTGGTCGTTTGCTACGGATGTATGCGGATCGCCGCGAAGACCTGACTGAAATTTTAGCGGGCGATATCGGTGCTGTCCTCGGATTGAAAGATTCCTTCACGGGCGATACCTTGTGCGATGCGTCCAATCCTGTTTTGTTAGAAAATATCACCTTCCCGGAGCCTGTCATCTCGGTGGCGATTGAACCCAAGACAGCCGCTGATCAGGACAAAATGTCTACCGCCCTTCACAAGCTATCCGAAGAGGACCCAACATTCCGTGTCCATACGGATGTAGATACCGGTCAGACTATCATTTCTGGTATGGGTGAACTCCACCTGGAAATATTGGTCGATCGTATGTTGAGGGAGTTTCGAGTACAAGCTAGGGTAGGTAGACCACAAGTAGCCTATCGTGAGTCTATTACCCGTCCTGTGGAAAAGGCAGAATGTCGTTATGTAAAACAAACCGGAGGGCATGGTCAGTATGGGCATGTTGTAATGGAATTAAAACCAGGTGAACCAGGTTGCGGCATCATTTTTGAAGATGATATCGTTGGAGGGATCATCCCCAAAGAATTTATCTCAGCGGTTGGAAAAGGCATCCGCGAAGCTGCTGAAGGTGGTGTCATCGCAGGATACCCCGTCACTGATATAATGGTACGCCTTTACGATGGTTCCTTCCATGAAGTTGATTCAAGTGATATGGCATTCAAAATGGCCGCCTCGATTGCTTTCAAGGAAGGGGTTCAGAAGGGTGCCCCGGTACTACAGGAGCCTATCATGAAAGTAGAGGTTGTTGCTTCTGAGGAGTTCCTGGGTGATATCATGGGACAGTTAAGCGCTCGTCGGGGAGAGATCCTGGGAATGGAGATGCGCCCGGGCAACGCTCAGGCTGTTCGGGCAATGGTACCTCTGGCAGAGATGTTCGGATATGCTACCGATCTTCGCTCGGCAACACAAGGGCGGGGTGTATTTACCATGGAATTTGACCACTATGCTCAAGTTTCGGAGAGCGTGGCAAAAATAATTTTGGCATAAAAGGGATTTCAACCAATTCAACACCGTTGACTTATCTGCATTTGTTGTAAGGAGAACAAACATGGCCAAGCAAAGGTTTGAGCGGACGAAGCCGCACATGAACGTAGGGACGATGGGGCACATCGATCACGGGAAGACGACTCTGACCGCTGCGATCACGAAGTACTGTGCGATGCGGGGGCAAGGGGAGTTTCGGCCGTTTGACTCGATCGACAATGCGCCGGAGGAGAAGGAGCGAGGGATCACGATCAACATAGCGCACGTGGAGTACGAGACGGACAAGCGGCACTACGCCCACGTGGACATGCCCGGGCACCGGGACTATATCAAGAACATGATCACAGGGGCGGCGCAGGTAGACGGGGCGATTCTGGTGGTAGCGGCACCGGACGGGCCGATGCCGCAGACGCGGGAGCATGTACTGTTGGCGCGGCAGGTGGAAGTGCCGGCGATCGTGGTGTACCTGAACAAGGTGGACATGATGGATGATCCGGAGCTGTTGGAGCTGGTGGAGTTAGAGCTGCGGGAGCTGTTGAACGAGGAGAAATTTCCTGGGGACTCGACGCCGATCGTGCGCGGGAGTGCGTTGCAGGCGTTGGAGAGCACGAGCAAGGACCCGAATGCGCCGGAGTACGCCAGCATCAAGGAGTTGTTGCGGGTGGTGGACGAGTACATCCCGCAGCCGGTGCGGGAGACGGAGAAGCCGTTCATGATGCCGGTGGAGGATGTGTTCTCGATCAAGGGACGCGGGACGGTGGTGACCGGGCGAGTGGAGCGGGGGAAGATCAAGGTGGGGGAGGCGGTGGAGATCGTGGGGTTGAGGGAGAAGAGCATGAACTCGGTGGTGACGGGGGTGGAGATGTTCCACAAGTCGTTGGACGAGGGGATGGCCGGGGACAACTGTGGGCTGTTGCTGAGGGGGATCGACCGGGAGGAAGTGGAGCGGGGGATGGTGGTGGCGAAGCCCGGGAGCATCACGCCGCACACGCGCTTTCTGAGTGAGGTGTACGTGTTGAAGAAGGAAGAGGGGGGCCGGCACAAGGCGTTCTTCAGCGGGTATCGGCCGCAGTTTTATATCCGGACGATGGACGTGACGGGGAATATCAAGCTGCCGGAAGGGGTAGAGATGGTGATGCCGGGTGACAACGTGAACCTGGAAGTGGAGCTGATCGTGCCGGTGGCGTTGGAACAGGGATCCAAGTTTGCGATCCGCGAAGGTGGTCTGACCGTCGGCGCCGGCGTGATCACTAAGATA
>CAZPWU010000262.1:0-4369 GCA_964590325.1 uncultured Anaerolineaceae bacterium
GGATGACTTCAAATTCTGGTATGATGACGATAAGGGTTATGTCACACCACTGTTGGCGACAACGTTTACGGCAGAGGGTTGGCGTCCCATCCTGACCAGCGGGAATGGGTCCTGGGGGAGCGATTGGCAGCCGGCTTTGGCTGCTGCAGAGATATCCTATGGTGCCCCACGCTCACCCTTTTTTCGACCTCCTACGGCCAAAGCTGAGAAGTTATAGGAGAATATAGAATGCTAAAACAGGAAGGGAAGGCTATGTGGTTGAAATGCATTACCTGTGAGGCCCTGTCACGGCCAGTTTACTTATGTGCTGCCCGTTCGCCGCATATCGTCGATGTCGAGTTATTGCAGCGCGGCCTGCACAACCAGCCGGCTGACCTGCGCACCCGCCTGCAGGCCATGATCGACGGGGCGCAAAGTCGGAGCTATGATGCGGTCTTACTGGCTTATGGACTGTGTGGGCAGGCGACCGCCGGGCTGGTTGCGCGGAATGTGCCACTGGTCATCCCCCGGGCGCACGATTGCATTACCTTATTCCTGGGTAACCGCCTCTGCTATCGCGACCAGTTTGAGAATTATCCCGGTACCTACTGGTATTCGCAGGATTATATTGAGCGCGAGGATGGCACAGGCTCATCCCTATCGATGGGCTCGGGCACGGATACCGACCTGCAGGCAGTTTACGATGAATATGTCCAGAAATATGGGAAGGAGAACGCGGATTACCTGATGGAGGTCATGGGAGCCTGGCAGGCCCATTACAAGAGAGCGGTATATATCGACTTGGGGATAGCCAATAACGCGATGGTGGAGGTCCGAGCGCAGGCTGAGGCGACCCGCCGGGGTTGGGTTTTTGAGCGGATGGCGGGTGACCTGACGCTGATCCGTGGCTTGCTGGAGGGGGATTGGGCTGAGGATACACACAGTGATTACCTCGTGCTTCAGCCGGGTCAGGAGGTGGCGATGACCTATGATGAGGAGATTATTGGGTGTAAGATTAACTCGATAGGACCTGAAAGTTGATCTATACCCTATCCCTGAGTTTTAGGGTGAATACGGGAGAAATCGAAATGCTCTTTAACCAGTAATTATGGAGGATTAAGGTTATGATGACTTCACGTGAAGTGGTCGATAATTTGTTGCGGGGTAAAAAAGCCGAGCGCGTCGGGGTAATGGATGGCCCCTGGGAGGATACCATTGCTGCCTGGGTGAAACAAGGCTACCCGACCCGGGTCGTCCATAAGGAACTAGGCCAAACCTACTGGCGCAGGGAGGACGGCAAGTGGAAGGACGTGGAGGTCGAGGGGGATTATGAGGAGCCGGTGCCACCCTGGGAGCATTTCCACTATGATATGGCTGGTATCGGGCCCTGGTTTGATATCATGCCGCTGCGCGACTATGATGAGCTGGTGGAAGACGGGGAAGAATGGGATATCCGCCGTAACGGTGCCGGGGCCTCATTGAAATACTGGAAGCATAAGTCGGGCACACCCGAACACATGGATTTCCGCATGGTCACGCGCGAAATCTGGGAGCGAGATTACCGTTCTTACTTGTTGGAATTAGACCCGGCGCGTGTCGATGTAAAAGAGATCCGTCGCAACCTGGCTCCAGCTCAAAAAGCACAGGCCTGGATATACTATGGGCACATGTTTATTTGGGAGCTAATGCGCCAGAGCATGGGCGACATCACACTCTATACAAGCCTGCTGGATGACCCGGATTGGGTCCACGACTATAATCGGGTTTACACGGACTTTTTCAAAAAGTACTTTACCTATATGTTTGAGCAGTGCGGTATGCCCGACGGTATCTGGATCTACGAAGACCTGGGCTATAAAAATGGCCTGTTCGCCTCCCCCAAAGTGCTCCAAGAGCTGATCTTTCCCTACTACAAAGAGCTGAACGACTTTTTCCATACCCATAACCTCCCGGTCGTCCTGCATACCTGCGGAAGCACCGCTCAAGCTATACCGCTTATTATTGAAGCTGGTTTTGATGCATTGAACCCTATGGAGCGGAAAGCCAAGGATAACGATCCGTTCGTTTTCGCCGAAAAGTATGGCGATAAGCTCGCCTTTGTCGGTGGACTGGACACACGTGTGTTTGAGACGAACGACAAAGACATCATCCGCCGCCAGGTAACGGATTATATTAAAGGGATGAAACAACGCGGGGCACGGCTGATCTTCGCCTCCGACCACTCGATCTCGACCAATACGCGCTATGAGAGCTACTGCTACGCGCTCGAGGTCTATCGGGAACACATGATGTATTAAAGCTGGGAAAGTAGCGGGGTTCGGCGACTGTAATGATGGGAACAGACTTAGAGCGGATCATTGCCGACCGCATAGATCGCTGGTGTCAGTTCCTGGATATCGGGAGCCGGCAACGTTTTATACATTTGATCACCTGCAACGAGGGTGTCCCCGATCGTCCGTTGCCGAACCCTGAAAATAAGTCCGCGCGCATCGAATGGGCCTGGGACATGTACCGGCGCCGTTTAGATCAGGTCCAATGGTTAGATGACGATTCGATCCCTTACCTCGACCCTTATACCGGGACGGAGATATTCGCCGAGGCATTCGGTTGCCCGGTTAACCACCCGGCGGATAACAACCCCTTTGCACTGCCGATAATCCACGATGCCCGGGATGTAGCTCATATCAAGGTGCCGGATATCGACATCCCACCTTTGGCGATCCTCTTTGAGATCGCCGACGCGCTGCGTCACAGAGCGGATGAAGGAGTCTTGATGCGGCTCATCGATATCCAGAGCCCAATGGACATCGCCGCGTTGATCTGGGATAAAAACAGTTTTTACCTGGCATTGTCAGAGACTCCCGAGGCAGTCACAGTACTCGCCAGCAAGATCAGGCAATTGTTGGTCGCTTTTTTGGGGGAGTGGTTTTCGAGGTACGGGCGCGACTTCATCGCTCACTATCCGGATTATTACTTCCCGCGGGGCATCACCCTCTCGGAAGATGAGGTGGGCAGCGTCAGCGCCGGGATGTTTGAGGCCTATTTCATGCCCGAGCTCAATGAGTTATCGGATCATTTCGGGGGCATTGGGATGCACTGCTGCGCGAACGCCCGTCACCAGTGGGATAACTTTAAGAAGATTAAAGGTCTGCACATGTTGAACTTGAATCAGCCCGAAGAGGTCCTTCATGAAGCTCACGGTTTTTTCGCCGATCATGTAGCCCAAATCCATGACTGGTCCAATGCATGGGACCTATCAAGAGGAACACAGCAGTTCCCCGAGCATGCTCATATTGTCCTGAGGAGCACCGTCAACACCCGGGATGAGGCTGTAGAACGGGCTGAGTTGTTCTGGAAATCTTTTCGGTAGTATGCTGTCCGGAATCCGCTGTTTCCTATTGGATATGGATGGTACATTCTACCTGGGGGAATGCCTGCTGCCGGGCGCCCTCGAGTTTATTGGACTGCTGCGGGATCGAGGAGTCGAATTCCTCTTTCTGACCAACAATTCATCGCACGATCGTCATCAGTACGCTTCTAAAATCCGCCGCCTGGGGCTGGATATTTCTGACGACGGCATCTTCACCTCGGGTGAGGCCACCGCCATCTACCTGGCTCGGCAAAAGACAGACGCAAGGGTTTACCTGGTCGGCACACCTTCACTTGAGGAGGAGTTTATCACTAAAGGCTTTAACCTGGTCCAGGAAAACCCAGACTTCGCCGTTCTGGGTTTCGATACGACAGTCACCTATGATAAGCTCTGGCGTTTGTGCGACCTGGTCAGGGGAGGGGTCCCTTACATCGCCACCCATCCGGATGTGAACTGCCCGACCGAGACCGGCTTCATGCCAGATATCGGAGCCATGATCGCCTTCGTCCAGGCTTCGACGGGACGGCTGCCGGACGTGATCGTGGGTAAGCCAAATGCTCCGATGGTAGAGGCGTTGGTTCAGAAAACAGGATTTCTGGCGAACAAGATGTGTATGGTCGGTGACCGGCTCTACACCGATATTGCGTTGGGGGTGCTTGGTCTGAAGACTGTGCTGGTGCTGAGCGGTGAGACGCAATTGGAGGATGTGGAGGCATCGGTCCACAAGCCCGATTTAATCGTCCAAGATTTAGCCGTGCTGGCTGATATATACAGGCGGATCAGCTAATATTGCATCCGCTAATCTTCACGAATCATGCGATGATCAGAAACAAGTGAAATTGACATTTAGAACAAATGTGCTTATAATTCATCTGCTAATCACAGTTCACAGGGGCGGGAGTCGTTATGCAGATCAAGATTGAGGGTGCCAGCGAGCATAACCTGCAGGATATCGATGTAGAGTTTGGCGATGGCCTGACTGTGGTGACGGGGGTATCGGGCTCGGGTAAGACGTCACTC
>CAZPWU010000263.1:0-4367 GCA_964590325.1 uncultured Anaerolineaceae bacterium
AAACCCAAAGACTTCACCGCCATAAACATCAAAGCTCACATCACTGACAGCCACCTTTTCCCCATATCGTTTTGTGATGTGTCGAGTTTCAATAAGAGCGGTTGTGTTCGGCATAAAATCCTCTTTTTTTATTGGCAGGTAGGTTGATTGAGAGAATGCATAGTTGTTAAAAATTAAATAAAACTGCTTCGCGATCAAATATGTTTATATTTTACCCTAACCCCAAATTTTTCCGACCAGTTCTAACCGTTCATAAGGGATATGCCTGAGATCCCAGGATAGAACCGGACCCTCGGCACCCGCAGAATGGAGAGCGGTCAAGTCAGACATAATCTGATTTCGGTTGAGCCTGGTTACCCCCTCGATGTCGACCAGCTCAATACCTGGTAATAAGATTTTTCTGATTATCGATTGTGCTCGTCGATATTCAGAAACAATTGCTTCGGGAGCCAGTCCTTTAGTTTGTAAGTCATTACGAGTATCAGGTAGGTGCAGACCTGTTATATTGGACATCCATTCAATGATTTCTTTTGCTTGGAATATATTCTGCTTTTTTATCCATCGGATCAAATTCGATAATTCATATGGGATACCTGCGGGTCCTAAGGTGTGCCCATAGAGGATGACTTTGATCCATTCACAGCAGGTATCCAGGATGGTCAAGTCCTGTCCAACCATACGCGTAAGAGCCGGGGAAAAGCAGTCCAATCCGACAGCAAGACCCTTTGAATGGGCAATATTTGCAATATTTTTTACAAAACGAGCGATACTCCGTTCTCTAAAGTCCAAATATTTTGATATAGCCTCCAATTGCTCCGGGGCGATTATTTCACCCTCCGGGTGTTTGTTAACGCCCAATAGAATTTTTAGGTAGACTTTTATACTTTGCGAGTTTTTTGGAATGGTTAATAAAATATTCCTCACCTTTAGTAAATCAAGACCATCGTTTGATGCAGCATCTTGACATGAGTCACAAAAGCATGTGAGATCACTAATGGGGTTTGCCGAAGGCGAAGGATAGCGTATGCGATCCAGGAATATACCCTGATAAAGGCCTCCCCTTGTTACTTCGTGGACATGGTCATTAATGGTTTCTTGGACTTCCTGACGGTTAGGGCATACAAAAGTGAATTCAGGTAATCCCCGGAGACCTGTTATGGGTTCACGATCGAGATTAACTGTCAACCATTCTCGACGTGGAATGAACGATCCGTCCCCGGTCAGCAGTGGATGCCATCTATAGAACATTGCATGATGCCGAGCGGTTTCATTCGCTAAAGCCTCCAATAATCGCAAAGGTAGATTCCAACCGATTAAGACGATAGAAATAGGTAGCCGGTCGAAGGCTGCTTCTAACCGAGCGCAAGCTTCCTCAGTTGAAAGGGTGACGATATCTGGGGTGTATTCTAGATATTGGACTGCGAATATTGTCATCGGTTCGGTTATTATCTTGCCAATTTAGCAATCAATCCACTCAGAATAGCCAATAATAAGCCGATGATGGATATCAATAGGATCTGAATTAATGATAGAAAAGCTAAGAAGCTGCTGGCAAAATCGGGTAATGTCCATGTGACGATAACACCATTCAACCAAAAACTGTACATTACGGGTATGAATAACAGGTATATAGTGGTAAATGTCAATCCTAAGGATAATTCGCTTGCCTGAAGGATCTTTCTCCGGTAAGTTCGCAACCCGATCAAGACGAGCAACCAGGCGATCACCTGAGCAATCCCTGCTGTGGCAACACCATAAAAGATCAGGTCACTTGCCCCGGTGACTGAGCTAAGTGAATAAGTCCTATGATCTATTATTGCATATCGGAAATTAAATACGATTATGTACAATATTGCACCAACCAATAACCAGGCCACTTCTCGTCCCCTTTTGAGTATAAAAACGCCTGCAGGTAAGCACATGATGATGATCGCCAAAATGAGGCGTGGCAATCTTTCAGTACCGAGACGCGCTGCCCTGGCTGCATCCAATGCAGATTGGTAAGAAGACACGATATCGTTCGCTGGTTGAACTGCTTTATTTTGTCCAATTGCCGTTTGGTATGCTTTATGCATTTGCGATTGTTGCGCCTCAAGTGCAATATTTATGATATTCAGCTGATCAGGTTTAAGCACCAACATTTCTGTTCGTACGTGACCCTGGCTGGATGCAGGGATATTCGCGCCGAGTAACGCTGCGAGGGTTGGGGCTACATCGACCATATATGTATCGGAGTAATGACCCGGTTTAACCCCCGCACCAACCAGGACAAATGGTTCAATCAGCGTTATAGGATCCTGACCGCCATGCCCACCACGGTCAATTTGCCCGTGATCACTACAAATAAAAAGGGTATCCTGGGTTAAATCTAGTGTGGAGGCAATCTCACGGATCATATTGTCAACACGGCTTGCAGCAGCATTCCAGCGAGGGTCTATCGGTCCCCCTTCATGGTGCCCGGAATAGTCCACCTGATCGAGATGGATCAGGAAAAATTGATATTTCTCGTCTTCTAACCACGGCATGGCTGCATTGACGACCTCAACATCGGCTTTCATATCCTCGCCTGGAGTGTAGAAGCTGGTATCGACTGAGGATTGTGGCACCAGTTTCTCGAACCAATAATAACCCGATATAGCGGTTTTCATCCCAGCGCGATGGATAGCGGAGACCAGATCATCCTGTGTGAAGGTTGGAATATTGGCGTAATCAAGGTTAATCGTAGGTCCGTCGCTCACATCTGGCCATGCGCCCGTAAGCAAAACGGTGTATCCTGGCTCGGAGTATGATGGCGGACGGCTGTGCATGGTCGCCCAAGCGCCTTTTTGGCGTAACTCATTCAAAAAAGGCATCACATCGGATTTCAGTGAAGTGTCCTCGCGCAATGCATCCACAAGAATAAACACCACACGGCGGCTAAGAGGGTTACCGAGGGGTTTACCTGGTGCAGGAGGGTGATTGTGGAGAGGTGAACGGTAAGCATAAATAGAGTTGATTAAGGTATTCGACCAGATAGCGGTTCCGCCAGCGAGTATCAGGCCAGAGATCAGGCTCAATATTAACCAACGATAAGACTTCATAAGTCCACCTCGTATTATGGTATATTTTATATCTAGTGAAGTCACTGAAGTATATCAGCAAAACTTTTAGGAACTGCTTTGTCTAAGACAATCATAGGCAGGAATACTTTCGAGGTGGGATGATGGGATTTCATGGTGGTGGTTGGTGGGGTTATCTTCGCTCGACGGATGAAAAGCCAAAAGTCACCTGGGATCTTTTGAAAAGGGTCCTTCGCTACTCGCGCCCCTATCAATGGCAAATCGTGGCAATGTTGATCCTGATCCTGATGACGACCGGCCTCGCACTACTGACTCCGCTTATACTGCGTAATTTAATTGATAAGACGATCCCTACCGGTAACATAAAGAGTTTAATTGGACTGGCCATTGCGTTGTTGCTCATCCCGGCCTTCAGTGGTGGGATTAACGTTTTTCAAAGACGGCTGAATGCATCCGTCGGGGAGGGGGTAATCTACGATCTACGCGTAGCGCTATTCTCCCACCTGCAGCGGATGTCATTGCGTTTCTTTACCAATACCAAGATTGGCGAATTAATGAGCCGGTTGAATAACGATGTGGTTGGAGCCCAGAACGCAATTAGCAATACCATTGTCAACATCGTTACAAATATTATTCAGGCCGCTTCGGTTATGGCAGTAATGCTTTCGCTTGAGTGGCGCTTAACGCTGATCAGCGTGGTAATCCTTCCGTTGTTCATACTCGCCGCTCGTAGTCTGGGTGACGTTTTAAGGGATATCTCCCGCAAACAGCTAGAAGCAATTGCCCAGATGAACGCCATGATGAATGAGACCCTTAATATAGGCGGGGCACTGCTGGTTAAACTCTTTGGACGGACCCAACTGGAGGATTCGCGTTTTATGGGGCGCGCCGCGAATGTCCGCGACCTTGGAATAAGGCGGGCGGTGATAGGCACCTTGTTTTTTGTTATTATTGGCTTATTAAGTGCGGTAGGTACGGCTTTAGTTTATGGCTTTGGTGGTTACATGGCCATCCAAAAGGCATTCACTATCGGGACGATTGTCGCCTTTGGCGCTTATCTAAACAACCTGTATTCTGCACTCCAGGGATTAGCTAATGCCCCAGTTGACTTTGCGACTTCGGTGGTCAGTTTTGAGCGTGTCTTTGAAGTCATAGATCTCCCCCTTGATATCGAAGAAAAACCGGATGCATTGATTTTGAAAGATACCCGTGGCGAGCTTGTATTTGACCATGTCACCTTCAAGTATGATAGCAGTGAAAGACATCTCCTGAGTGATGTCCACCGTTACGGTCAGATGGATAGTGTCG
>CAZPWU010000264.1:0-4356 GCA_964590325.1 uncultured Anaerolineaceae bacterium
AGCCTCCTTCAACCAGGTTCCTTAATACCGCATAACCCAGCTTAGCCGGGTTAGACGAGGCCCCGATGACTGCCACCGAGGACGGTTCAAAGAAGGGTTTCAGCATAACAGCGGTTTTTACTTAGGCTGGACGGTAATGATCACGACTGTATTATTCGCCACTGGATTGACGCTGATAACTACAGTGGCGACTCGGCTGGGTTTTGAATATATAAGCATCGAAGAGTTGCCTATTTGGTAGCCTTCCGGAACGAACGTCCACTCGTTAGCGGGCATTTCGTTTTTACAAAGATTATTTTACTGCCCTGGGTTTTTATGACCCCGGCTTCTGTTTCGATCGATTGGACAGTGGTTTTAGCCTGGTTAATCGGTCGTGTAAAGCGGGTCAAGGCATTACAAGCAATCGTTGCTAAGAAAACAATCCCGATAAAAAGCGAATAGTGCAGCGTTCTCGCGTGCATAACTGACTCCTCTATGAGTAGTATCCTAAGAGAGATTCTACCTGAATTAACCGTACTTCTGAATAAAGAACTCTGCTTTTTTCACCAGGTCTCGACTGCCGATGAAAAGTGGTGTGCGCTGGTGTAGAGATTCTGGTTCAATATCGAGGATATTTTGCCTTCCGTCAGATCCATAACCTCCCGCTTGTTGGGCTATATAGGATAATGGGATGGCTTCGTACATGAACCGAAGTTTCCCATGAGTCTTGTGGGGATCGCGAGTATCTGCCGGATAATAAAAAACGCCTCCCGACAGCAGGTTGCGATGGAAATCTCCGACCAGCGATCCGATATACCGCAAAGAGAGGCCATCAGATTGCCCGTATTGACCCTGGAGGTAATGAGTGAAATGCTGAACGCCTTTACTCCAATACCTTTCATTACCCTGGTTGGCACTGTAATACTTGGGTTTGGATGGGATGCGGATGTTCGGGTGTGAAAGCAAGAACTCACCCACCATAGGATCCAGTGTAAAGCCTTGTACACCCATTCCGGTTGTATAAACCAGCATGGTGCTGGTGCCATAAATAAGGTATCCGGCGACTACAAGGTTCCGTCCTGCTTGCAGGCAGTCATCCAGTGTGCCAGGGCCGTCAGCGGTTTTACGGCGAAAAATAGAGAAGATGGTTCCGAGCGGGATATTAAAATCGATATTTGAGGAGCCATCCAACGGGTCAAAAAGCAGGACGTATTTCCCGGTTGGATATCTTTCGGGTATGGGGATGGGATCGGGGTGCTCCTCGGAGGCCATTACTGCTAAACGACCAGTGTGATCGTTAAGGCTGATCAGGGTTCGGTCAGCCAGCTCATCGAGCTTCTGCACCTCTTCTCCCTGAATGTTGGTGCTGCCTGTTCTCCCCAGGATTTCTACCAGTCCGGCACGCAAGGTCTGGCTAGCGATGACTTTGCCGGCTAATGCCAGGTCGTATAGCAGGTTAGTTAATACGCCTGTTGCTTCGGGATGGCTATGTTGTTCCTCAAGGATGTGACGTTCGATAGTGATGATCTTTGTGTGATCGAGGGGTCGGTTTAACATAAGAAATCACCATATCCCATCACTTTTGCAATCCCGTCATTCGACTAACTAAATGTGTCCACCAGCAGCTTGACATCCCCTCCAACCGGATAGAGTATCGGGCAGGTACATCCGCGCTTGCGGTACTCATCGACTTTAGCGCGTGCTTCCGTCGGAGATCCCGAGGCGGTGATGCGGTATATCAAGTCATCGGGGACAAGGTGTTTCGCTTTTTGGATTTGTTCACGTGTAGCTGGCCAACCCAGGATCGATTGAATTTCCGTGACGACATTTGGGGAGACCCCAGACGCCTTGGCGATGTGAGGTTGCTGGGCCAGGTATTGGGTGAGCAGACCACGCGTGGTGTCGATGGCGCGGTCATGATCGTTATCAACCGAACAAACGATCAACTGCGGTCGATCGAGATTGTCTAATTTACGACTTGACTTACGGGCGCCTTTTTCGAGGAACTCCAGGGCTCTATCGTTATATTCAGGCGGTACGCAGTAATTTAGGACCACACCATCAGCAATCTCGCCGGTTAATTCCATCATCTGGTCCCCAGTCGCCCCGATCATAATCGGCACATGGCGTGGCTCACGTCGGCCGTGAACTACATCTAGTTCGATGCCATCGACATGATGGAATTCTCCGTGAAATGTAACGCGCTCCATATTGAGTAAACGCCGTAGCACCTCCACGGTTTCACGCATGGCAGTCAGCGGTTTGCGGCGTTCGATGCCGACATTATGTGCCAGCGGGTCCCACCAGGCACCAATTCCGCAGATGATCCGATTGGGTGCCAGGTCGTCAAGGGTTAGGAATGTGGCTGCCAGTAAACCGATGTTGCGCGTCCAATTGTTGATGACCCCTGAACCGATCTTTATATGTTCCGTGACTGCTGCATAAGCAGCCATGGGCACAATGGCGTCCCGTACCAGGCGCGATTCAGCCTGCCAGACCGCCTCAAATCCACGGAGTTCAGCGTAACGCACGTAATCCAATCCCTGGCGCAGGTCATGAGCATCTTGTAGATACAGGGCGACACGTTCAGACATAACTACCTCCGTTTTCCGGTAATCTGATCATGTATTTAACCCCTCTAACTCATTGCTAACCAGCTCCAAGTCCTCTGGCAAGTCTACATCCAGTGCGAGAGAGGGCAGCTCGCAGATTTCCAGCCTGGCGCCAGCCTGTTGGGCGCGTTCACAGTGAATTTGATAAGAGCCAGGGCCAAAACTATATTGGATCAATCCAGCCGGGCTGACGAGCAGGGCATTGGTTCCCTGATGATGCCGATCAGGGACCACGACCACCACGGGTGGATCAATAGCGCGGTTTAACATGGCGCGAATATCTGTTGATGTTATCAGCGGTAGATCAGCAGGGATGATCATGATCCCATTCGTAGTGTAGTTTTTTGCAACAAGAGTTGCCCGGGTGAGTGCCACGTTGAGATGAGGCGCGCCATCTTCTTGAACAGTGCGCGCACCATGGCTGCGTGCCAACGCCAGCGCGCCGGTATCGCGGCTGATCACGAGGATATGCTCGATTTCTGGGATGGTTTTTAAGGTATCTAATGTATGTGCTAGTAGATATTGGTTAAGTGCAGTACGTTCTTCTTCCGAAAGCACCCAGGCCAGGCGCGATTTACCGCGCCGGAGTGGTTTTACCGGTACAATCGCCCAAAAATTCATATCTTAACCTCGCCTTCATGTATGTTATCCCCTAAAGCGGTTGATAAATATCACTGAGAACCTCTATTTTAACCATTTTATTGGGCGATTTCTCTTCTGTTATAAAAGTTGTAGCTTATCTGGTTAATTTACTGCCGAATTCTATTACCTCCTGCGCCAGGCGACAGCGTTCTGCAGATGTAGTCATCATTGTATTTGTCACCAATAGCTGCACTCCCATCGCAAGGACTGCCTCAGCCTGAGCGCGATCGATATTATCGAGCACGAAACCGGTCAAGAGTGAACCATAGTGCTTCGCCACCGCTAGCGCAGAGGGTTGGATGCCTAACTCGGTATACATTTTGGCTGCCGGCCCTTTGACTGCTTTCCCGCCGATAATGGGAGAAACGGCAATCACCGGGTGAGTAGCTACCAGGTGGCGTAATCCTGGCAAGGATAAAATCGGATCAATACTCACCCATGGATTGGAGGGGCAAATCAACACCAGATCGGCTTTTTGAATAGATTGCTCGATGCCCGGTGCAGGGTGTGCCTGTTCTATCCCCTCAAACCGAAATCCTGTCACCCGGGGTTGGCACTGACGATGCACGAAATATTCCTGGAATGGTAATGTACCCTCATCAGTATACACCCTCGTGGGTACACTGTCATCACTCATTGGCAAAACTGTAAGGCTGATTCCCCAGGCATGGCAAAAATGGGATGTTATTTGGCTGAGCGTTTGACCTGCGCGCAGCCGGTGGGTGCGTTCCAGGTGGGTACCCAGGTCGCGGTCGCCCAGCCGGAACCAGGTCGGGCCACCGAGGGCTTCCAGATTTTCCATGGCATACCATGTCTCGTCAGCGCGCCCCCAACCGGTTTCCGGATTTGCCAGGTTTGCCAGGGTATAGCACACTGTATCAAGGTCGGGGCAGATTTTCAGACCCAGGTGTTCAAAGTCATCACCGGTATTGACAATGATGGTTAAATTTTCAGGGGGTAGGATCTGCGCCAGCCCGTGGACCAGCTTGGCTCCGCCCACCCCTCCGGCAAGGGCAACAACTTTCATAAGGGAGAAAAAAGGATAAGTGGATTGGAGATAAGGTCATAAGGGATAATAAATTCAATTTCTTTGTTCTATTTATAAATTACCACCTCAACCAAA
>CAZPWU010000265.1:0-1106 GCA_964590325.1 uncultured Anaerolineaceae bacterium
GACAGTGCATCAGGGGTGGCTGTCCTCTTAGAACTCGCACGCGTTTTACCACATAAAAATAAACCACAAGTATGGATGTTGTTTATCGATGCTGAAGATAATTACAACATTCCGGGATGGGGGGGGGACCTCGGATCAAGTGCGTTCGCCCAAAAGCTTAATGATAAACCCGATGAAGTGATTATTATCGATATGATCGGTGATGCAGATCTCAACATCTACTATGAATTAAATTCCGACCAAAAAATATCTATTGAGATATGGAAACAAGCCGCTGAGCTTGGGTATAAGCAATTTATATCCATCGAAAAGTACAGAATAATCGATGATCATGTGCCATTTTTAGAAATGGGCATACCAGCTGTTGATATCATTGATTTCAACTACCCCTATTGGCATACAACCATGGATACACTTGATAAAATCTCGTCCGCAAGCTTACAAGCTGTTGGGGACACTCTACAAAAATGGATCTTAGGAAAGTAATAATTACGCATTACAGATCGGTTCAAACTGCCATCTATTAAATGATTGGCAAAATAGCAGACCTGTCGTAAACTATAAATAATATGAGTGTTATCGAATCATTATCCAAGATCCGGTCCGAATGGTTGTCTAGAGTATCTCATTCCTTAACTAGCGTTGAGGGGGTCAGAAATAGCTTTCTTGAAGAGTTAAATCGTTTCTATGACTTAATGCTGGAAGCGGTTTTCAACGTCGACACGACCAGAGTTGATACTATCCTAAGTGAATGGATCGAGGCACGCACTCAAACTGATCTGAAAGATCAAAAAAATACCCTTCCCCCCGTCTTAAACCAAATTTTACTGATCACATTCGATGTAGCTCACGATATGTTAAATGCGAATGAGACACTCGAAGTACTCAGCGCCATATTGCCTGTTTATTCACATGCTATGGAGTTTACATCAAATAAAGAAACCCGGTTATATGTGCAATATGTATCTAATGAACAGGTGAAGGTCAGGAACACCCTTGAAAGCCTGGAAAAGAGCAAGTCGGACTTTATCTCGGTCGCTGCCCATGAATTAAAAACTCCGCTCACACTTATTGAAGGGTATGCGACCATGTTACACGAGATCATA
>CAZPWU010000265.1:1116-4356 GCA_964590325.1 uncultured Anaerolineaceae bacterium
GAGATCATACCCCCTGAATACAATACAGCCGTACAGATTAACCTTTACCTCAGGGGGATCAATGCTGGAACGCGTAGATTACGTGAAATTGTAGATGACATGATCGATGTCTCGATGATCGATAACGACTTGCTCTCACTCAATTTCCAACCAGTATGGATACACCGAATCTTAATTTTTATCCAACGCGAGATGACCGAGCCTATTCGTGATAGAAAGCAAAAACTAAATATATGCGCATTCCCTGGTAGCGATGAAATGACGTTCGGAGACAGTGAAAGGCTTTTACAGGCTTTACGCAATGTTGTTTCAAATGCTATCAAATATACACCTGATGGTGGCACGATCACAATTGACGGTCGACAGTTGCCGGGATTTGTCGAAATAACTGTCGCGGATACGGGTATTGGCATCAACCCAGAAGACCACGAGCGGATTTTTGAGAAATTTGGACGGATGGGTGACGTCTCCTTGCATTCAACAAGTAAGATAAGATACAAAGGTGGAGGTCCAGGTCTTGGGCTTCCGATTGCAAAAGGGATCATCGAAGCTCATGGGGGAGCTATTTGGGTCGAATCAGAGGGGTGTGACGATATAAAATACCCAGGTTCTGTATTCCACATTTTGCTACCAATCCAGAAAACACCTCCAGATGACAAAACCGCCAAGCTTTTTGGAACACTCCTCGAAGAAAAGTATAAAAGTGCCCTAAATTATGTCGAAAAAACAACCTGAACCAACGATCTACCCGCGCGAACGAGCTTTTCTGGTTGGAGTGCAACTGCACGGGCAGAATAATTTACTATCTCTAGACGAGTCTTTAGCTGAACTGAGCCTTCTTGCTGAGACTGCTGGGTTGGATGTGGTAGGCCATGCTACTCAACACCTGGATCATCCCAATGTACAGACATTCATAGGCTCAGGAAAAATCGATGAAATTCGTGCCATGGGAGAAGAAGTACAGGCCGATGTCATTTTGTTCGATGAAGAATTATCCCCTCGCCACCAACGAGAGCTTGAGCTAGCTTTTGGGGATGATTTAAGGGTTTTAGACCGTACAGCCTTAATACTGGACATCTTTGCACAACACGCCCATACCAGTGAGGGAGCTCTACAGGTTGAGTTAGCCCAATATGAATACAGATTACCTCGTCTGACGCGAGCGTGGACACACCTGGCGCGGCAAGCAGGTGGAGGTGCTGGACGATCGGGCAGTGTGGGTGGGGTAGGACTCCGAGGTCCTGGTGAAACTCAACTAGAGGTGGACCGTAGGGATATCCGGCGTCGTATCTCCCACCTAAAAGAACAGCTCCAAAAAGTAAGGATCCACCGGCAACAATACCGTTCGAGACGCAAGCAATCACGCATTCCGGTCGTAGCCCTGGTGGGCTATACAAACGCTGGTAAATCTACGTTGCTCAACCGTCTTTCCCATGCGGATGTTTATGTCGCTAACCAGCTTTTTGCCACATTGGATCCCACAACGCGTCGGATTGAACTTCCGGGTGGAAATACCGCACTGCTTACGGATACGGTCGGTTTTATCCAAAAACTACCTACAACTCTCATCGCTGCTTTCCGCGCCACCCTCGAAGAAATAGCCGAGGCTGACTTACTGCTTCATATAGTTGATATTAACCATCCGAATGCCCAGGCCCAAGCAAAAGCTGTCTTACAGACTTTAAGAGAGATAGATGCCGACCATATACCCGTCTTAACCGCGTTAAATAAGATAGACCGACTATCAAACCCAGAAAAAGCCCATCAGGCTCTGGAAAATTACCCAAGTGCAGCAGCAATTTCAGCGTTAGCAGGGGAGGGTATTCCCAACCTGTTACAAATGGTCAACAAGCATCTCTACGAAACTTATACCCCTTTAACAGTTGACTTACCATACCAGGAAGGTGGTTTAATTGCTCTTTTTCACGAACACGGTCAAATTGATCGCCTGGAGCATAAACAAGGTGGGGTCATAATCGAAGGGCGAATCCCCGGTCGTTTACTGGCACGTTACCATCCATTCGAGAAATAGTATAGGAATGATGAAATGATGGAAAAATTCAACCATCTCCTGGATAATTCATCAAATTTTTTAGCCGCACGCAAAGGATTGCTACCAATAATCGGTATCCTGTTGGTCGTCGTAAATGGCATCCTGCAGTTTTTCCCGTCTATCGGATGGCTTGCTGAGAGCAATATCATCCTTCACATAGGAATTATTATTGCCATATTCGGGATCATGTTAGCCTGGGCGTTATAATAAAAAAAAAAGACCGGTTCTTACAAGTGAGCCGGCCTTCTAATAATAAATCGTTGAAATCTATTGTTCTAGCACTTGCGCTAATTCCAAAAGTCGAAAGTCCAGGTCTTTTTTCCTCGTTACGACCTCATCCAATGGGGTTGCTGTGATTTCCCCCTTAACCTGACCCACCAAAACTCCATGTTCACCCTGAGCTAGATAATCTGTGGCTGCTGCCCCGAACCTGGTTGCTAATAAACGATCGAATGCGCCGGGTTCTCCACCTCTCTGCACGTGGCCCAATGTAATCGCGCGCACTTCAAATCCTAATCGCTCGCGGTGTTCCTGGAAATAGCTCATTAATCCAGCGGCATTGTACCTGGCACCTTCAGCAACTACAACTAAGGCATGCGCTTTACCCCGCTCATAATCGGCGCGCAGACCAGCCGCCAACACTTCCGGGTCAATCTCAATTTCAGGGATCACAATTGCCTCTGCGCCACCCGCGATACCAGCCATAAGAGCCAGGTAACCACAATTTCGCCCCATAACCTCGATCAGGAAAGCCCTTTGATGCGATGAAGCAGTCACTTTTAACCGATCTATGGCTTCCAATGCGATATTAAGGGCTGTATCAACCCCGATAGCAATATCCGACCCGTAGAGGTCGTTATCAATCGTAGAGGCTACACCTACGACTGGGAAACTCATTTTGGATAATTCGTGAGCACCCGCCTGCGAACCACTTCCCCCGATTACAACAAGAGCATCAACATCATGCTGATTCAGAATTCGAATCGCTTTTAAACGCCCTTCTACGGTATTAAATTCGGGACAACGCGCACTGCCGAGGATAGTGCCACCCCGTTGGATAATGTTACTGACGTCGCGCCGGCCCATAGTTTCAACATTATCGGCAATCAAGCCGGAATAACCATGTTGGATGCCTAATACGTCCCAACCCTTGGCAATCCCAGTACGCACTACAGCCCGGATGGCAG
>CAZPWU010000266.1:0-4355 GCA_964590325.1 uncultured Anaerolineaceae bacterium
CCACTGCCAGGAACTGCGTGTCCGGCGCGGCTGCGGCCAGGTCTGCCAACCCAATATCGGGCGGCAGTGCCACGACCAGGCGTAAATTTGGGTTCAGGTCATGAGCGGTCAGAGATGGAAGGACCTGCCAGCGTAAGCCAGCCGCCGTGACCGGCCCGTTGAGGGCGGATTGGAGTCGGCTTGCCTCGTCAGGGTTGGACCCCGCCGGTGCCAGCAAGACCGCCAATGGAGGCTGCGGTGTCAGGGTGGAGGTTGGGGAAAGCGTGGCAGTGGGGAGGGGCGCCACCGTGGCTACGGGCGTGGGGGAAGGGGTGCTGGTAGGCGTAGAGAGCCTGCACGAACTCAACAGGAGACCGGATAAAACGATCAGGAAAGCAAAGGTAAACCGACGGTTATGACCATATATCACTGGAATGGCTCCACTAAATTATCACAAAGGTATTTTACTACACTCAACCACCCTGCTCATAAATAACTGATGCCCGTTCTTCCGCCTACTATTTTTCACCGTCAGTTGATCCATAACATGATAACTGAGCACCCAATCACCAATCCCTTCTCCCTTATTTCTTGTATAATGTTACTATCCAACCCAGACTGGAGAGGTATTCTCTACTTACTGTATAATTATCTCATGATCGAGCTCACCATCCCCGGACGTGGCACCCTCCAACTGGAGCACCTGGTGTGCGACGTGAACGGCACATTGGCTGTCGATGGGCAGCTCCTCGAAGGCATGGCACGAACCCTGACAGACCTGCGCGATCGGCTGACCCTCCACCTGTTGACCGCCGATACCCACAGGCGACAGTACATCATCGACCAGCAGTTGAACATCCAGGCGGTGCGCATCCAACCTGGCATGGAATCTGCACAGAAAGCTGAGTATATCCGTCAATTGGGCGCGGACAATGTCGTGGCTATTGGGCAGGGCGCCAATGACGTCGAAATGCTCAAAACAGCAGCCCTGGGGGTTTGTGTGCTCTCCACCGAGGGCACAGCGGTGGAAGCCCTCCTGGCAGCCGATCTGGTCGTCCCAGACATCTTTACCGCCCTGGATTTATTGGACAAACCACTTAGAATTGTAGCCAGTTTACGAAAATGAACCTGCCTATGACCGAACTAACCCCAGATGACCCCGAACACCTGCCTCCAGCGCGCCGTAGACGGGCACATCGGCTGTTGGCCCCGTTAGAAGCTGACGAGCGTACCGATTTTCTGGACCGGCTGGCCCGCCGCACCTCGCCCTCATTCGATTTCTTCCTGTTCTCCATGCTGGCAGGCGCCGTCATCGGCATCGGAATCCTGGTGGATTCCCCTTCCCTGCTGGTATTGGGCGTCCTTTTTGCGCCTCTGATGGCACCGATAGTTGGTATTTCACTGGGGACCGTGACAGGCTCGGTCAGGTTATTTTTCCGCAGTCTGGTTGGCCTCGTGATCGGCAGCCTGCTGGTGTTTGGGATGGGTGTGCTGGCGGGGGTTGTATCGCGTTACTGGTTGCCAGGCGAACTCAGCCAGGCCCAGTTCTTCGCCCAGCTTTCCTGGACCAACTTCCTCGTCCTGGCTGTTGGGGCGGTCTTTACGGCGGCGTTCATGGTCCACCCAGAGCGCCACCCCAACCTCCCCAGCGTGGCGCTGGCCTATGGGCTTTACATCCCCCTCACCGTGGCCGGGTTTGGACTCAGCAGCGGTATCCAAAACGGTATCGCTGGTCATTTCCAAAACTACGTCGCAAACAGTTTCCTGAGCAATCTACTGGGTGGTATCCTGACGGGTATCCCACATTTTTGGCCGGATGGGCTGATCATTTACGCCGTCTATCTGGCCTGGGTAGCGCTATTTGGGGCCATTACGCTGGCGATCCTGGGCTTCCGCCCTTTGACCTTGTTTGGCTACACCTTTGGCGCGGCAGTGGCGCTCCTTGGGCTGGTGCTGCTGGTCGGTATCAGCGGGGCCGGTGCTGTTTTGGGAGAGCAGATCGTCTTTCCAACCCCGGTCCCGACTGCCACCACCACAGCCACCCTGCCCCCACCCACTCCTACGATCACACCCACTCCCATCACACCGACCCCTACCTTTACCCCCACCATAACCTCCACACCGACACCGGTACCAACACACACGCTTACCCCCTCTCCCACCCCGATGTATGCGCTGATTAACGCCCGCATCGGCAACGGGGCGATCATCCGCGCCGAGCCAGGGTTTAAGGGTGAATATGTAGGATCATACTTAAATGGGACACTGATGATCGTGCTGCCGGAAACGGCTGAGGTCGATGGAGAGACCTGGGCACATGTCATCGGCCCGGATGGGACGCAGGGCTGGATCGTGCAGTCCCTGCTCCTGGTGGCGACCCCCGCACCGAACTGGTAACCGCTTGGAAATTATGGTAAATTGAGATGTTCGTGGGCATTCGCTCCTATAAACGTCTCAAGCCATGCTCTTCTTAACCTTTCGACCTAAGATCTTTCGAGCGAAACGCCCCGGGCAGCAGCCTGGCGACCGAGGTCTCTTTTATTACTTTCCCATCCAGATTGGCAATTAATACCGCTATGTCCAGCCCGAATTCAGCCAGCACCTGACGGCATGAGCCGCACGGCGAGCCGCCGTTGGCTGTCACTACCGCAATCGCCACAAATTCGCGCTCACCCTCCGAGACAGCCTTGAAGACCGCCACCCGCTCGGCGCATATCCCGGTGGGGTAAGCAGCGTTCTCTACATTCACACCATCATAAATCCGCCCAGAGGCCGTCAGCAGGGCAGCGCCGACCGCGTAATTAGAATAGGGTGCATACGCCCATTGGCGAGCTTCCACAGCAGCCTGGATCAGTCTTGATCGCATTTCATCTGTCAGCATTAGTCACGTTTCTCCAGCATCCGCAAAGGCCGGGCCGGGACCCCGACAACCAGCGTGTAGGGAGGTACATCTTTGGTGACCACCGCACCCGAGCCCGTTGCGGCACCCTCGCCCACTTTTACGGGGGCAACCAGCATCGTGTCGCTGCCGATAAAGGCTCCCTCGCCGATCTCAGTCGGATTTTTCACCCCGTCCATGCCGTAATTACAGGTCACCGTCCCGCAGCCGATGTTCACATCCGGGCCGATGGTGGCATCGCCGATATATGAAAAATGCCCCATCTTCGTACCCGGTCCCAGGTAGGAATTCTTGACCTCGCCAAAGTTACCCAGGTGCACACCTCGTGCCAGGTGAGCGCCTTTGCGGAGGTGCCCAAACGGGCCCATATCCACATCATCCTCCAGTAGCGCGCCCTCCAGTACCGACGCCAGCACCTTGCAGCGGCACCCCAAGCGGGTATCGCGGAGGATGGTATTCGGCCCGAGTACACAGGCTTCCCCGACCTCCGTCTTGCCGTGCAAATAGGTATTCGGCCAGATGATCGTATCGCGGCCGATGGTTACGTCAGGCTCGATATAGGTCGTGGACGGGTCGATCATGGTGACACCTGCCAGCATCCAGGCTTTGTTGACGCGGCTGCGCAGGGCAGCCTCGGCCTCAGCCAGGTGGACGCGGGTGTTGATGCCGATCACCTCGGCGGGGTCTTCGACAGTCAGAGCCTGCACAGATAGCCCTTCGACCACGGCAATGCCAACCAGGTCAGTCAGGTAATATTCGCCTTTGGGGGAGAGCGGGATACGCTCCAGGGCTTGCCACAGCCAGTCGGCTGTGAAGCAGTAAACACCCGCGTTGAGCTCACGGATAGTTAACTGCTCCGGTGTAACTCCTGCTTCTTCTACAATCGCCTGGACCTTCCCATCCGAGCCACGCACCACGCGGCCAAACCCGCGCGGGTCATCGGCGATGACCGTGAGCATGGTCATAGGGCCTGAATGAGAACCCTGTGCCTCGATCAACCGAGAGAGAGTGGCAGAGGTCAGGAGCGGCATATCTGCATAGGTGACCAATATAAAATCCGACCGGCCTTGCAAAATAGGTTTGGCCTGCTGCACGGCATGACCAGTACCAAGTTGCGGATCCTGTATTACAAACTGCGCTTCACCATCTAGGTTTTGACGCACGGCCTCCGCGCCATGACCGATGACCATTACGGGTTGAGCACCAGTGGCCTGGCGAGAGGCCTGGACCGTGAACCAGGCCATAGATCGTCCCAGTAGAGAGTGCAATACCTTAGGCAGCTCTGAGTTCATGCGCGTCCCCTGCCCGGCTGCCAGTATGACGGAGATGGTGGCTATTTTCATTATCAGCTCCAGTGGTTAATAAATAACGAGCATCGCGTCACCAGATCGTCTTGCGCGAGGCTCGTCTAAACTGAATTTTCGGATAAGCTCTAATCAATCAGGCTGGGGCGTCCGGACTCGAACCAGAATAAACA
>CAZPWU010000267.1:0-4335 GCA_964590325.1 uncultured Anaerolineaceae bacterium
CACCGACCGCGGTAGCACCGATCTCAGCCTGGCTGATAGCTTCGGCGATCTCAGCGACCTGGCCGGTATGCAGCCCGCGCACCGGCCCGACGGTGATGTCCTCTACGCGCTCGTTGGTCGCCAGGCGGATGGTATAGCTGCTGCGCTGGTTAATGGCATCCAGCAGGGGCTGATCGATATCGACGAAGGTGACGAAATAGCCTGACTCGCTGAAGAGCTGGCCGATAAAGCCGCGGCCGATGTTGCCGGCGCCGAAGATAATGGCTTCTTTCATAGAGGACCTCGTAATGATTTTCCACCGCTGAACACGCGCAGAGCGGGGCTGCTTTGTCGTCAGCAGTTCGCTTGCCGCCTCCCCGCAAAGACACATCGATACTTTTTTAAATAACGCCACTATACAGTCGTAAAAATTCGGCTTCGGCGGCGTGCGTCCAAGTACCATCCGGGCCCAGCTTTGCCGTCACGGCTGGGGCAACGTTTTTCAGATCCGCCAGCCCGGTGAGCGGGAAGGACCTGACCCGCGGGTAGATGACGACCTTGCCTGGGAAACGGCTCTCCAGCATGGCGCGCATGCCTTCCTGGGCGGCGTCGATCCCACCGATGGCGGCGACCACGTCGGCAGGCGAGAGCTCACCGGTCTCCGTCTTGTGCAAGACGTTCAACTGGTCCTGGATATTCGAGCCGGTGGTGCCGGTGAGCTGCACCTGACCCAGGTAAATACCGCTCAGGTCGAGGCTGGCGTAGGTCCCCCTGGCAATACCGGCGAAGAGCACCAGCATGCCGTCCGGCGCCAGGTGAGGCATAGCCCCTTCGATCAGCGCTGGCAGCGGCACCATCACCACGATGTCATCGAAGCCACGACCGCCGTGGATCCGGCGTAAGGTCTCCTCGAGCGCAGCGGGGGGCATGTCTTTCGTGTTCAACGTCACCAGCTCGAGGCCGTGCAAACGGGCCTGGGCGCCAAAGGAGCGCTTTAAATCATCAAGGCGGGGGGTGTCGATATCGCTGGCGAGCACCAGTCCCGGAGCGGAGGGCATCTGGATCATACGCTGCAGGTGCATACGCCCCATCGGACCGCCGGCACCCAGGATCCAGGCGCGACCGCCCGATCGCAGCTCGGAACGGCTGCGGTTTGAGCCGTACGCTGCGCCGATGTCAGGTCCCGGCGCGCCGAGATAAGCGATGTAGTCGTAGTGGATGCGGCCGACGTCGATGCTGACCGGGCGGCTGAGCGGGTGGGTGCCGACCAGGGTAACGGTGGCGCGCGGCGCAGCTAATTTAGCCGCTGCTTCGATGATGCCAGCCTCAACCGGGCCGAGGCAGAGAATGTCGTCGAAACCGGTTTGGGTATAGGACTGCGCCACGAGGGGGAAATCGTTGGTCGAGAGGCTGTCGCGCACCACGAGGGGCAGGTTCAGCCCGGCAAGCTGGCTGGCTAAAGGCTGGGGCACGTCTGTGAGGATGACCCTAGCTGGAAGCCCAGCGGAAAAAGTATCCCCGAGCTGGTAATCCGTCTCGTCCCCTGCCTGGCCGATGATCCATAGGACACCGCCCGGCTTGATGTTGACCCGCCGGCGCTGAGTATAGGCAGCCTCCACGCAGGCCCAGGGCTCGGTGAGGGCGACCTCGGCGTAGCCCATCTCGGGGGTGATGGGCAGGGCGTAACAGCCAGCGTCGCCCTCCAAGACCTCCGCACCGAGCAGGCAGTATTCCTGTAAGCCGCCCGGGATAACGTAGCCGTAGGCCAAAGCCTGGCCGTGATAGTAGATATCCGGCTGTAGGGCAAGGCGCTGGCCGGGGTGGAAGCGGTTTTTCAGGTCCTCGCCAACTGCGGCGACGGTCAGGCTGACCTCGTGACCGAGCACGGTGGGGTCTTTCTTTAAGTCGCGGTGGTGCAGGCGCGGGTGCTCACCGCCTTGCTTGATGACCTTGATATCGGAGAAGCACAGGCCGCAGGCGTCCACGTGAGCGAGGAGCTGGTCCCGGGCCGGTTGAGGGACGGGGATCTCGACGGGGTGGCCGTCCTGGCCCATGTTTTCGAGACCGGCGCCGTAAAAGGGCCAGGAGAGCATGGAGGGAGGAAGGTGTTGTTTATTAGGTTCAATCACTGGTAAAAATCCTTTGTGAATGATACCACGAGAGGACCGGGATGTTGAAGCTTATGGGCTGTTTGAGCACCTTTGGCGGTGCTACACGTTAAAAGAGGTTTTTTAGAACCCGTTTGTCGGGTAGAATCAAGGAGACTAAGGGAGATCTTATGGCTACACCTGATGTTAGTGAACTCCGTATAGGCGATCCAGCTCCTGATTTTCGCCTGCCAGCCAGTACCGGCGGCGAGATTGGGCTGGGGGACTACCGTGAAAAAGTTAATGTAGTCCTGTTCTTCGTCCGCGAGTATAACTGAATGCAGTGCCGAGCGCATGTCGCCCAGTTAGGGCGGCTCGAGCCGCAATTTCGCACTGCCGGCGCGGAAGTGCTCGTCATCCTGGGGGATTCGCTGGAACGCGCCAGGCGCTACGGCGAATCGCTCCACGCCCCCTTCCCGATCCTGGCTGACCCCGAACGGGCTGTCTATGGGCGCTATGGTCTGGAAAAGGTGTATTTGTTCATCCAACGCACAGCGAGCCTTGTGGTGGACCGGAACGGTATGATCCAATACCTTAAGCGCGCCACTAATCCAAACACGTGGCTGCAAGAAAGCCGTGAGCTATTACAGGCAGCGCAAAAACTTGGAGGAACGGATAAACAATGAGGAATAGCTGATATGAATACAAAAAAACCCTTTTCTATGATCCCCATGGTCACTGAGATGACGGAGCGCGGCGAGCGGGCTTACGATATTTTCTCACTGCTGCTGCGCAACCGCATCGTGATCGTGGGAACAGCGATCGACGACCAAACTGCTAACCTGGTCATGGCCCAACTGTTGTACTTGAGCAATGAGGACCGCGAGGCTCCCATCCATATGTACATTAACTCACCGGGCGGGGCTATTTACTCCGGCATGGCCATCTACGACACGATGCAGGTGATTCCCAACCCGGTCAGCACCCTGGCAGTGGGTGTTACAGCCTCCTTTGGCACCGTCCTGCTGACGGCGGGCACGAAGGGTCAGCGCTACGCTCTGCCCAACGCCACCATCCACATGCACCAGCCTATAGGCGGCGCTACCGGCCAGGCGACTGAGATCGAGATCCAGGCGCGCGAGATCTTGCGCCTGAAATCACGCCTGAGTGAGATCATGTCCCTGCACACCGGTCAGACTCTGGAAGTGATCGAGAATGACACCGAGCGTGATTTCTATATGACGGCGGAGCAGGCTGTGAAGTACGGCCTGGTCGACCAGGTGATGGAGATACCGGAGATCAAGAGGGTAAAGAAATAAGTTTCTATTTCGCTGCCACGACCAGGTTCCCGCTGGTTTCGGGGTCAAAAGAGGCGCCAGCCATATTACCGTAACAGGTCATCGTTTTAAAACCGGCCGCAGACAAGGCCGCGCACAATTCGACCTGGCGTAACGGGAGCAAGCGTGTGGACGAGACATGTTGCGTCCAGGTATCTTTCCCTTGCCTCCGCAGGGTGACGATGTGAAAGCTCAGCAGGCCGTCCTGATCGAAGTCGTAGAAGCGCAGAAAGAGCCATTCTTTATCTCCTTCCCAATGGGCTTGGGGCTCCATCCAGCGCTCGTGATGGGCTATCACCGCGTCGAAGTTGCGATTCTGCACCAGGAGGAGTCCCCCTGGCTGCAGGCAGGTGGCAAAGTCAGCCAGCGCGGCGGTGATATCGCCAGGAGTCAGCAGGTGCGGCAGCGAATTGCCCAGGCAGAGCAGGGCGTCGAAGGAACCGCTTCCGAAAGTCTGTGCCAGCTCTCCAAAACCGGCCCTCTCGAAGCGCACATCGGCTCCCGCATCGGCAGCGTTGAGGCGGGCGCGTTCAATCATCCCCGTGCTCAGGTCGGCACCTGCCAGCGCATACCCACGCTGGGCCAGGGCGATGGCGTGCATGCCCGTGCCGCAAGCGGCGTCCAGCACGCGCCGGGAATTTTGCATTTGTAGTTGCAGTTCGATGAAGGGAAGCTCGACCGCCAGCCGGGATGGCCAGTCCACGAAGCGATCGTAGTCCGAGCTGAAGGCATCGTACATTGCAACTCCTTTCCCTATGTTGGTTAAATCCTATCATATTTGGGCTTAGGTAGCTCTCTATTTTACCGTGGACGGCTGAATGACCCCCTTTGGGGGCCTGGAGAAAAATGAGTTTTGGCAGGCGAAACCTGCCCTACAAATCAAAATGAGACCCAACGATGTTTAAGGTGTTGGGTCTTGGGACGGGCATTGG
>CAZPWU010000268.1:0-4329 GCA_964590325.1 uncultured Anaerolineaceae bacterium
TGAGTTTGCCACCTCCATGGAAATGGCGGGCGCCTCTCTGACCTTCTTCCGCCTGGATGACGAACTGGCTGCCCTCCTGGATGCTCCTGCACACACGCCGTTCTTTACCCAGATATAGATGTAAAGGCTTCCTCATGAATCATACTGAGATCAAAGTTGGGGCGCAGCCAGTTATCGCTGCCATAGATAGAGTTTGTAATGCTTTTAATGCTCAGCACGGACACTTAACCGAACTCGACCAGGCCATGGGAGATGGCGACCTCGGAATAACCGCCACGAAAATTGCCGGCGCATTGAAAGAATATATTAAAACAGATCCCGGTGATGACCTCGGCAAGTGGCTTTCCGGGGCAGGAATGGCCGTCAACAAAGCGGCTTCATCGACCATGGGGACACTACTGGCGACAGCCTTGATGCGGGCTGGCAAGGAAGCCCGAGGGATGTCAGAGCTAACCCCAAATGTGCTGGTTGCCATGCTGTCTGCCGCTGACCAGGGTATCATGGAGCGCGGCAAGGCGAAGCCGGGCGAAAAGACCCTCGTAGACGCACTCCATCCCGCCGCCGAAGCTTTTGCCGCTGCCATCCGAGAGGGAGCTGGGTTGAAAGAAGCGGGTCTCCGGATGCTGGCAGCTGCTGAAGCAGGTCGTGACCGCGTAACGCCATTGAAGAGCAGTACCGGCCGCGCCAGTTGGGTGGGTGAACGGACCATTGGCCTGGTCGATCCAGGTTGTGAAGCCATGGTTATCCTTTTGCATGCTGTGGTAGGGCAAGCAGGCTAAGCCAGAGACTCGGTCGATCAAATTCTTGCAAAAAAGGTTTTTGCCATGCTCCAATATGATGCTGATACCAGTAAACTTTACGACCCTCAATTAGACCTGGTCTTTGCCGACCGGCCCTACTATTATGCGCTTTCGGGCAAGACCGGATCGGGTGAAACCATTGTGGATGTAAGATTATCCAATAAGCTGGTCACTCACGAGCGGGACAGCACGGTTATCACTGGCGTCTTTGACGCCCTGGGTATCGAGCTGCGCCAGGTTTTCTTAAGAGTCGGTGAAAGCTGGCAGGAAACGATCACTCTGCGCAACACGGCCTCGCAACCGGTGATGCTTGAGGATATCTGCCTGGGCTTCACCGCTGACCTTTCTATCCGGCCGGATTGGCACCTGTGCGCGATCCCCTTCCGGGTCCAGCTCGATGGCAGCCTTCACGACTATTCGACCCAGGCCCTGGTCGGTGGGAAGTTCAGCAATGCCGTTTACACCGACCCTACCCGCTGGGAGCCGCCCCTGAGCGAGGAAAGTCGCCTGCGTTCGGAAGCCTGGGCCTGGATGCACGGAGAGCAGGGTCTGGTCGTGATTAAATATAACAACCGCGACATCGAGCTTTCAGTGGCTGCCCCGATGGTCCAGGGCGATGAAGTGTTGCTCCGTTTTGGCGGTGCCGGGTTGTGTTTGTATAGCGAGCCAACACGCTCACGCCGGCTGGCCCCGGGAGAAGATTTTACCTTCGGCACCTGCGTTTATATTTCATTCGCAGGCAGCCTGCTGTATGCATTCGCCAGGTACCGGGATTTCCTGGATTCTCACAGCCACGGCTTTCCGCCGGATTATGACCCTCCTGTTAACTGGAACGAGCTGTACGATATCGGCTGGTACCATTCTGATGCGGAAAAGCTGCGCCAGAACTACACCCGCTCAGCGCTCCTGCGCGAGGCTGATGCTGCCAGGGACTGCAGCTGCGACCTGCTTTACCTGGACCCGGGTTGGGAAGTAGCCGAAGGTACTACCCTTTGGGATGAATCTCGCCTGGGAACAGTGGAAAGCCTGGTTGTGGAGCTGAAGCGCGATTACGGCCTCGACCTCGGCTACCGCACCATCCTGCGCTGCTACCGCGACGGCTGGCCCCATGAATACCTGGTCCGCCGTCCAGGCAAGGAACACGACCCGGTTCCCTGGGTCGACCAGCAGTTGTGGGAGATTTGCCTCTGCCACCCAGGCTTCTGGCAGGAGAAGCTCAGACGCATCCTGGAAATATCCCGCCAGGGCGTGCGCTTTATGATGGTGGATGAAATGGACTGGCGCGGCCCCTGCGAAGCAGATGATCACGGACACCCCGTTCCAACTACGCCTCTCGACCACACGCTGGCGGTTTATGGTTTGTGCCGTGAGATCCGGCGGCAGTGCCCTGGCCTGACCATTGAAGCTCACGACCCCATCTGGCCCTGGCATACCGCCATCTATGTGCCCACCTACTTCCGACAGGGCTTTAGTTCTAACGGCTGCTACGACGAAAACTGGGGGTTCGAGTACATGTGGGACTGCATCAATGATCTTAAGTCAGGCAAGGCGCTGGCGTTGTATTACTACAACCTCGGTTGTAATATCCCCCTTTATCTACACATCACTATGGCGGCTGATAACGACCACTGCCTGTTCTTTTGGTGGGCAGCCTCTACCGTCCGCCACCTGGGGATCGGTGGAAAATACAGCCACAAAACCGTTGAACCGCCCCAGGGACTGCCTTGTTACGACCCGGAAAAGCGCTTTGCTGCCTACCAGGAACAGATGCGGCTTTACAAGCGGCTAAAGCCCTATTATGTGCGCGGCACCTTTCATGGCCTGGCAGAGAACATCCACCTGCACACCCTTCCTGATAGCAGAGGGGGTGTGCTCAATGTTTACAACCTGACCGATACTGACCAGGATTATAGTATTCACTTGCCGGCTGACCTTTTGCATATCGAAGGAGAAGCAACGGTCAGTGGAGCATTTGCACGGTGGAACCGGGGTGATTTGGAGCTTGAGGTGAAACTTAAAGCATTGTCTCCGGCGATCATCTGCATCGGGGATGCGGTGCCAGCAGAATAAAGGGTGACATGGGTGGTTTTGCCACCCATGTCACCCAAGTTATCCAGGAAGCCGGGTTTACGGGGCGAAAAACCTCACCTTCCATGATCCCGGCTCTAATTCTTCCAGTGTTGCATTGATAGCGACGTATTCAATCCAGGTATTGCCAGGCTTTAATGGGAATGGCTGCCAATTTTGGTCGGTGAAGCGGATCGGTCTGAGCCGCCCGGTCCTCTTCTCGTAATCGCCGTTCATCGTCGACCAATAAATGGGATACATCATGCCATCTCTGAATAAGTAAGCCACATTGGCGGTATATAGTAAATTAATATCGATCAGCGTTTTCTCTTTGTTCAATACCCGGTGCTCGGCGTATAAGACGATCACATTGTCAAAGGCGAGGCGCTCGCCGTTCAGGCGGTCCGTGCTGGGGGTGAAGGCGCCCGAGCCATCGGCATTGTCCTGCGAGCGGAGGTAAACCCCCTTGCCCGCATCATATTCCCACTGGATCTGGTTCAGAAGACTATAGAAGACCCACAGCTTCGAGGCGTCCTGACCACCCCCGGGAGGGTTAGGATCGAACAGGTTACCGGTTAAATTGGGCGGGTCTTTCCCCTTCGAGTTGGCTTCGGCGATGGCCTGGAGGCGCGAAATGTCGATCAGGGCGCTGTTGATGTCGTTCTCATCGGACCCGAAAATGTTGACCGATTCGCTTAATTGGGGGACGACTTCAGCAGAGCCACTGGCCATGATCAGAAAACCATTGTAGAGTTTACGCAAGCTCTCATAAGGCAGCCTACCCGAACGGATGGGGCCGATCACCGCCTGGTCTGTGCGGGTTAACGCCGATACCTGTGGGAAGTTACAGTAAAACATGGCCAAAAAGCGGGTCATGCCTTCGCCGATAGTCATCTCGCTAACAACAGGGGCATAAGAAAGACCGGCCTGTGGACGCGCCTTCGGTGGAAAATTGGCGACCGAGACCAACGCGGGTGATAGCTGTATAAGCGCCGGATCCTGGCATGGCTCGCCGGTGAGTGGGCTAAACCCTGCGGGGAAATCATTAGGTCCGACTATGGGCTGGCCAAATCCCTTGGGCAGGGGGTTGATGGGGGTGGTCTGTTTAACCACGGTAGGAGTGGCGGTTGGATTAGCAGGTGGTTTTTCCTGCTGCGCAACTGCGACCGGTTTCTTGGTGGGGTTGATCGCCACAACCCGCGAGGCAGGCGGGTTCTCGACATTGCCCGCCTTATCCGTCGCAGAGGCCAGGATCAGGAAAGTCCCCGGCAGACCGCCGAAGAACTCTTCGTCCATCATCGCCCTGGTCGGAGTCCCCTGGGGTTGGATGGTGAATGGGCCGGTGTAAGCCTTCCAGGTCGTCCCGTGATCCAGGCTGTATTCGACATTTTTGATACCGCTGGGGTCTGAACTCCTTAATGTGATCGTGATCGTGGAGTACCAGTCCCCCTCGGGGGTGCTT
>CAZPWU010000269.1:0-4287 GCA_964590325.1 uncultured Anaerolineaceae bacterium
CTCGGCACGGCAGGCGCGGAAGGGTTCCAGGTGAGCGTTCAGGTTGCGTGCGAACAGCTTCTTGCAGTCCACACAACCGATCCCGGCACGCCGGCACTCGATGTCCACCATAGCAACCTCCTCGGGCGAGGAGAAGATTTTATGCATCGAGAACACATTGCACACATCCGGGTTGCCAGGGTCGCTACGGCGCAGGCGCTGCGGGTCGGTGACCATCTCCATCACCCGCTTCTGCGTCTCCTTGGGGGTGGCAGCCAGCTCGATGTGGTTGTTCAGGCTCTTGCTCATCTTCTCCTTGCCGTCGATACCCAGCACCTTGGGTACTTCGGTAGTCTTCATCTCGGGCTCGATCAGGACGTTGGTATGATATCGAAAATTAAAGGAGCGCACGGTCTCACGGGCGAACTCAAGGTGCGGAGCCTGGTCAATCCCTACCGGGACCACGTTGGCTTTGTAGAGGACGATGTCGGCGGTCATCAACACCGGGTATCCCACCAGTCCATAGTTGACGTTGTGCGGCTGCTGGCGGGCTTTCTCCTTGAAGGTGGGCAGGTCGGTCAGTTTACCGAGCGGGGTGACCATCGAGAGAATGGTGTGCAGCTCGGTGACCTGAGGGACGTGCGACTGCACAAAGATGATCGACTCGTCGGGGCGGATGCCGGCTGCCAGGAAGTCCAATGCCATTTCGTAAGTGTTCTGGCGCAGGCCGATGGTCTCTTCCACCGTGGTCAGAGCATGCAGGTCAACGATACAGTAGACACATTCATACTCATCCTGTAGGGCGACATAATTTTTGATCGCCCCCAGGTAATTGCCCAGGTGCTGCCGGCCGGTCGGTCGGGCACCGGAAAAGACGCGGCCTTTCTTGGGTAAAACTGCCGGTGACATCATAAGCCCTCCTGGAGGGCTTTGCGGACCAACCCCACGATTTCACCCGGTTCGGCGTGCCGGTTAGTTTTCAATTTGGAATAGATCAATTTTTTATTTACGGTCACTTCAAAACGGCCTCCATCCGACGGAACCAGAGTAATTGATTCAATATCGGGCTCCAGTTGGGCGAGCAAGTCTGCCGTCAAACTGACGGCGCGGTCGGTGTAGTGTCAGACGGCGCAATATTCAATCCGGATACGTAACGACATGGAATGACCTCCTCAATAAAGGACGGTTGAAAAGTATAACACAGCTTTGAGTTGGATGGGTGATAAGCCATTGGATTGTGCTAAAATGAGAGTAACTGCTCCGGCTAAAGCAATCGCAGTAGAAATTATTGTAAAAAAATACCGTGCTAATGGAGGTGGATCATGGAATCGATGGTAGATGTACGCCCCTCACCCATTGCCGGACAATGGTACCCAGCTGACCCTCACCGGCTGGCGACCAGCGTAGACGGTTACCTGAACTCGGCTCTCCTCCCTGAGATCGAAGGGGAGGTGGTGGCTATCATGGCTCCCCACGCCGGGCATCGTTATTCTGGTCCGGTGGCAGGTTATGCTTTTGCGACACTGCGCGGTCTGAAGCCAGACCTGGTCGCCGTGGTCTCTCCGATGCACTACCCTTATGCTCAGCCGCTGCTGACTACTGCCCACAGCGCCTACGAAACCCCACTTGGTACCATACCGATTCATAAGGAAGCTCTGCAGTCCCTGGATGCCATTCTGCAAGACGAGCTGGGTTATGGGCTGGCAGCGATAAAGAACGACCCAGAGCACTCCCTGGAAATCGAGCTGCCTTTCCTGCAGCGCGTCCTCGGTGAGGGAGTCCGCCTGCTGCCCATCATGGTCCGTGACCAGAGTTTAAGGACCGCTCAAGGCCTTGGGCACGCCCTGGCAAAAACGCTTCAAGGCTACTCGGCGATTTTGGTCGCCAGCACAGACCTGTCCCACTTTTTTCCTCAGTCGACTGCCAAGATCCTGGATGAAGAGGTCCTGCGCCAGGTGGAGGCGTTTGACCCTGAGGGAGTGCTGCTGGTCGAGGCGGAGGGTCGCGGTTTTGCCTGTGGACACGGCGCACTGGCAGCCGTGCTGTGGGCAGCCAAGGACCTCGGTGCTGATAGTGTGAAAGTGTTGCACCACGCCACCTCGGGTGATGTAACCGGCGACTACGGTCAGGTGGTCGGCTATGGGGCAGCAGTGATCGTTCGTAAGACCAAAACGTAGTGGCGTTATCGTGTTTCTTTGGAATTTACTACTCATCTTTGTTTTAATCGCCCTCAATGGCTTCTTCGTCTGTGTTGAATTTGCCGCGGTGTCCTCGCGACGGATGCGAATCGAGCTACTGGCCGAAGCTGGCAACGCCCCCGCCAAGATCGTCAAAGCATGGCTCGAAAATCCCGCCGCGCGCGACCATCTGATCGCCGCCGCACAGATCGGGGTCACGATCGTCAGCCTGGCGTTGGGTGCGGTGGGTGAAAATACCTTCCAGGCCCTGCTGGAGCCTTATTTCAATTACCTCAACCTTCCCACCCTCATGCCAGCCCTGGCACCACTCCTTGCCGTCCTACCACTGGTGCTTTCGCTCATCATCATCACCAGCCTGCACGTGGTGCTGGGTGAACAGGTGCCGAAGGTCGCCACCCTGCACAACCCGGAGCGGGTCGCCTTAATGACTGCCCGACCCATGCGCATTTTCAACACCGTGTTCAAATGGTTCGTAGACCTGCTGGATTGGGCCACCCGGCGCATCCTGGCGCTGATTGGCCTGAAAACGGCTGGGGAACACCTGGTGGTAACGGTGGAGGAGCTCAAGGCAATAGTCTCCGAATCCGAGGAAGGAGGTGTGCTCGAGCCGCCTGAGCGCGAGATGCTCAACGCCGTTTTTGATTTTAGCGACCTGCTGGTGCGGCAGGTGATGACCCCACGCACAGAAATTGTGGCTGTCGAAGCCGACACCCCCTTGGACGAAATTATCAACCTCGCCACCCAATCCATGTACACGAAATTCCCCGTATACGAGGATAACCTGGACCAGGTGCTGGGGATCGTGTATGTCAGGGAGCTATTGCGCCCACTACATGATCCAAACTTGCGCGACTGCACGGCCCGCTCACTGGCGCGTGAGACGCTCTTCGTGCCCGAGACCATCCCGGTCGATGAGCTGCTGCGCCAGTTCCGATTGCGTCGTCAGCACATTGCCATCGTGCTGGACGAGTATGGCGGCACGGCCGGCCTGGTGACCCTGGAGGACCTACTGGAGGAGATCGTGGGGGAGGTGCTAGACCCGTTCGATCTGTCCACACCCAATATCCAGACTCTGCCGGATGGCTCAGTCCTTATCGACGGGCTAACGTTGATCGAAGAGGTCAACGAGCGCCTGGGCCTCAATTTACAGGACCCAAACTACGACACCATCGCCGGCTATATACTGGGCAAGCTTGGGCGGATCCCGCGTATCGGCGAAAGCGTAGAAAGTGACAGTGGGGAAGGCGTGGGTGTGCGCCTGCGAGTGGAAGCCATGGATGGGCTGCGCATCGCCCGCCTCTCACTGACATTCCACGGAGGGCAGCCACTTCCCGACGCTCAACCACCGGCCTGAATCCCTTATCCCTTTTTCCCTGTAATTTTTATGCCTATTTACCTGGAAATCGCCGTCAATGTCCCGCAGGTCAGTGGCGTATTCCATTATCACCTGCCGCCGGAGCTGGAAGGGCAGGTCGGCGCAGGCCACCTGGTCGAGGTGCCCTTTGGTAAGCAGCGTGCCCAGGGGGTGGTGCTGCGTACGATCGCCGAACCAGCCGTCGCCGAGACGCGCCCGGTCCTGGCACTGCTGGACCCAGGACCTGTTCTGACCCGCGCGCAGATCACCCTGGCCCACGAAATGGCCGAGAGCACCCTGTCTCCCCTGGCTGCCTGGATCGACCTGATGCTGCCCCCAGGGCTAGGACAGCAGGCAGACACCTTATATCAGTTGACTGTGTCCGGTGAGCAATTATCAGTGAGCAGTGCGCAGTCGAGACCGGTCAGAAAGGGAGGAACAGGAGCTGGCGGACAGAAAGCAGCAGCATTAAGCGAGACGCAGAGGCGGCTGGTGGGCTTGCTGCAAAAACGCGGGCCATTGCGGGGCAGGCAGATTGACCAGGCCATGCCCCATGTCGACTGGCGCGCCGCCTCCCGTCCCCTGGTCCGCCAGGGGCTGGTCACGTGCCGCTCGGTGCTACCGCCCCCAACGGTGCAGCCCAAGACGGTGCGGACCGCCCAACTGGCCTGCCCGCCTGAAGCTGCCGAGGCCGCTTTAACCGACCTGGGGCGTGCGGGCTCGGCTGCGTTGGCACGCCGACAGGCAATGGTGCAC
>CAZPWU010000270.1:0-4253 GCA_964590325.1 uncultured Anaerolineaceae bacterium
GTGGTCGGCCGCTTCCCCCCAGCCGTGCAGCTCCATCACCGGGCGGTAAGAGGGGGTTGAGGCGTAAAAGGAGATCTGCTGGCGGGCCAATTGACGCTCTTCCGGTGTCGTCGCGGCGAATGCAGTTACCGATATTTTAACATCTGTGCGGGCGCGCCCGGCTTTGGATGCGCCGGCTTCAATCGCCGGGATGATCACCTCACTCAGGTAGCGCGGGGAGTGGAGTGGGTGGACGTGAAAACCGTCGGCGGCCTCACCTGCCAGGCGCGCCAGGCCGGTATTGACTCCGGCAATATAAATGGGAATGTCGGGGTGATCGATGGACCCGGGGTTGAAAAAAGGTGACATGAGGCTCAGCTTAAAATACTCGCCGCGGAAGTTGAGCGCCTCACCTTTCTGCCAGGTGCGCCAGAAGGCACGCACGGCAGCCAGCTGTTCGCGCAGCTTGTTAACGGGAGACTCGGGCCAGGGCATCCCAAAACGGCGCTCGATGTGAGCCTTCACCTGGGTGCCTAACCCGAGGATGAAGCGACCACCCGAGGCCTGCGCCAGGTCCCAGGCGGTATAGGCCAGGTTTGCCGGGCTACGGGCAAAGGCTATGGCAACCGCTGTGCCAAAATGCAACCGTTGTGTGTGCTCCGCGATCAAAACACCCGGCAGGAAAGGGTCGTGCTGGGTTTCGCTGGTCCACAGCGCACAGAAGCCAAGCGCTTCGGCAGCCTGCGCCACTGAGGGGACTTGCAGCAGGGGAACAGGAGGAAGAGATGCGTCAAAGAGCATTCAGACAACCCTCCTTTTGCGCTCCTGATAGGCCTTGAGAACTAAAAAGGCGAGGCTGACAAGGCTACCTAATAAGCTATAGACTTAATAAATACGCCACCACCCACTGGGTTGTCGCCACCAGTGCCTCCAGGTGAGTGCGTTCGTAGTTGTGGGAGGCATCCACGCCCGGGCCGATCAAAGCCACGGCTGCATCGCCCCCGGCGCGCCAGAAGGCCCCACCATCTGAACCGTAATAAGGGTATATATCCACT
Organism: uncultured Anaerolineaceae bacterium; assembly: GCA_964590325.1. Taxonomy (GTDB): domain Bacteria; phylum Chloroflexota; class Anaerolineae; order Anaerolineales; family UBA4823; genus CAZPWU01. The sequence continues at coordinate 1,035 of CAZPWU010000270.1, forward strand.
TTATAGGGGATACGGTGGTCGTCCGCCTGCTGGCGCAGGCGCTGGCTGAGGCCATGATGGTAAGGGCCGCGCGAATCTTTCACACACAGCGTGGCGTGGAACTCGTCGGAGGTCTGCCCCTCCCCCACCGCGGCCATATCTACGACGAGCAGTTCGGTAACCTCGGGAGGGATACCCGTTGCCGCGCCATGTCCAACTTCCTCATAGTTGCTGATCAGGAGTGTCGTCGTCTGGGCAGGCTGCAGTCCGGCGTCGCATAGAGCCTTAACAGCCGTAACGATGCAGGCCACGCAGGCCTTGTCGTCAAGGTGGCGGGAGCGGACAAAACCACTGGTGACCTCGACGCGCGGGTCGAAGGCGACGAAGTCGCCCACCTGAATGCCCAGACCTTCCGTTTCATCAGCGTAAGCTGCGCGCGCATCCAGGCGCACTTCCATATTTTCGTCATCACGTTTGAGCTCGCTAACTTCGTTGCCGTAAACGTGCGTAGAGGCCTTGGCGATCAAGATAGAACCCCGCACCGCTCCCCCTTTGCTGGCAAACACCGTGCAGCCCTCGCCCTCGACAGTGTTCCAGGCGAAGCTCCCCAATTTGGTCAGTTTTAAGCGGCCATCTGACTTGATCTCTTTGACCATCGCCCCCAGTGTGTCAGTGTGAGCGGTGAGGGCGCGCGGCGCGTCCGCTTTAAGTCCGGGCCAGGCAGCTACCAGCGCTCCCTTGCGGGTGTGCGAAAGCTTCAATAAAGGGAACACCGTCAAGGCTTGTTCGGTGTAAGCAATCGCCTGGTGAGCGAATCCGGTCGGGCTGGGTGTGTTCAGCAGGCCGGTGAGGAAATCGATCAGATAGTTAGTGTCGATGGGAGGGAGGGACATAATTAATGGGTGATCTTTCTCGACTCGGGCTCATGGAGATCTTCAAAATCAGCAATCGTCTTCCGCCAGTCGTCAGGGATCGGAATAGAGACTTCATTTCGGTAATCAAAAGTCACCAGGACCGAAGAACCGGTGGCAAGCACCTTACCGTCGCGCCCGTCATCCAGGCGGTATTCCATCGTCAGACTTTTATTCCCCAGGCGGGAGACGTGGACACCAACGCGCACCGGCTGGTCCAGGTGAATGGGGGCGAGGAAGGTCACGTGGGCATCGGCGATGATAATGCCGAGGTCCATAAATGAGCCATATTTCCACAGTCCCAGGTGCTGGATGTATGCCACGCGCGCCTGTTCCATAAATGTCAGGTATTTGGCATTATTGACGTGCCCCTGGGGGTCCAGGTCGCCGTAACGGACCTCGATCGGGTGATAAAAGCGGTATTCGACCATGACGCGATTATACCTTGACACACTTCAAATGGTCATGATAAACTCGCCCCTGTTGTAAATCAATTCTAACGAAAGGACAGTGCGCTTCATGCTCAAGGCATACATCGTAAAAATCACACGGCTAGACACTGCTGTTGACAGCGGTAGTGCTAAGTTTGCCTTGTCGAAGTGCGCCTGTTGATCGTCAGGTAAAGTTTCTGGATTACTACGCCACGGTGCACTCGCCCGTGGCCTTTTTGTTACAAGCGATATCCCGGCCGGCCACGGAGCACACCGTGGCTTTTTTATTACGCAAGTGTGGAGAATGTTGATATGGATATGGGCATCTTACGGGAAGAATGGGAAAAGATCCGTGATGAGTGAAATGGGATGTGTGAGGTAGATCCCATGAGCATCGTTAAGAGGAACTTATTCCACGACATAAAAAAGAGGAAATGATGATAACCATTCGCCCTGAAACAACTGAAGACTATGACGCCGTCCACCGCGTGAACTTCATGGCTTTTGGCAAGGAGAACGAGCCCCATCTTGTTGAAACGCTCAGGCAGGCTGCAGATGCTATCCCCGAGCTCTCATTGGTAGCTGTCGTTGAAGGGCAGGTAGTAGGGCATATCCTGTTCAGCCCCATCACCATCGAGATACAAAACGGCAGTGTTCCCGTCCTTGCGCTTGCCCCATTGGCAGTCCTGCCCGAGTTTCAAAACCAGGGCGTCGGCTCCGCGCTGGTCCAGTCTGGTCTAAAAGAGTGCCAGCGCCTTGGGCATGGGATTGTGATCGTGCTCGGTCACCCAGGATTTTACCCGCGCTTTGGGTTTACACCTGCCCGGGACAGGGGGATCGATTCACCTTTTGATGTATCGGACGACGTGTGGATGGCCCTCGAATTAAAACCCGGCGCCTTAGACGGCATGCGCGGGAGGGCCAAATACCCGCCCGCATTCGATGGAGTGTGATAAACGTAGGATTAGTTGGCAACATGCCCACTTATTTATTAACTAAGCCAAAAAGGAATTGAACGAGATGACTCTAACAATCTATCAAACCATTATCGATAACATAACCATCCTGGGTGCCCCTTTTATCCCTGGGCTGGCCTTCCGCCACTTCCGCGGCGAGGCCGACTATCCCAATATCTGGGCGATCATCTCAGCCTGCAAAGAGCTTGACGGTATGGAGCGGACCGATACACTCCAAGACGTGGCCCGCAACTACGCCCACCTGCACAACTGCGACCCTTACCAGGATATGTGCTTCGCCGAGGTAGGAGGTAAAGCGGTTGCGTACACGCGTGGCTGGTGGGAAACCGATGGCGACGGCAATTGGCTCGGATTCAATCTGGGCTTTCTCGTACCCGCCTGGCGAGGCAGGGGTATTGGGCGGGTTCTGTTGGGGTTCATCGAAAACCGCCTGCGCGAGGTCGCAGCCCGTTTGATAGAAACCGGTCAGCTATCCGCCTCCATGCCACGCTATTTCGACAATACAGCCTCTGACACCGAGACTGCCAAAGAGGCCCTGCTGCTGCACGCCGGCTATAAACCCATCCGCCACGAATTTAACATGGCGCGCCCGAACCTGGAGAATATCCCTGAAGCTCCCCTACCACTTGGCCTGGAGGTGCGTCCGGTGCTCCCCGAGCACTACCGCACCATCTGGGACGCCAGCAATGAGGCTTTCCGCGATCACTGGGGTTATATTCCCGAGCCGGAGGAGGAGTTCCAGAAAATGTTGGAAGATCCAAACTTTGACCCCACGCTATGGCGAGTAGCCTGGGATGGGGACCAGATCGCCGGGATGGTGCTGAGCTTTATCAACAAGGCTGAGAACATCGAGTACAATCGCAAGCGCGGCTATACAGAGAATATCTGTGTGCGCCGTCCCTGGCGGAAACGGGGCCTGGC
>CAZPWU010000271.1:0-4241 GCA_964590325.1 uncultured Anaerolineaceae bacterium
GTGCGTTGCGCGCCCGGCGGGAAGACCTGCCAAAACCGCCGAAGCCAAAGAACTCCTCAAAAATGTCGGCAATATCCATGTTGAAATCGGGGGCCGTCCCGCCCATGCCTTGCACCCCGGCATGTCCGAAACGGTCGTAGGTAGCCCGTTTTTCGTCATCGGATAGGATCGCGTTGGCTTCGTTGATTTCTTTAAAGCGTTCTTCGGCGTCTGGCTCGGTATTGACATCCGGGTGATACTGCCGGGCCAGGCGGCGGAAAGCCCCTTTAATTTCGTCCTGGGAAGCATTGCGGGGAACGCCCAAGACTTCATAGTAATCGCGAGGAGGCATGTTTTCAATAGCAAGTTAACAAGTTGAAGGTTGGAGGGTTATACCTTCCAACCTTCAACTTTATAAGACTTTAAACGTTTCTAAATTCGCCATCTACTACATCTTCACCGTTCGGGCCGGGCTGTTGAGGGCCGGATGGACCGGATGAATCTGATGGGCCGGATGTGCCTCCGGCTGCTGGGCCGCTCTGCTGGTATGCGGCGGCGCCAATTTGCTGGATAGTCTGGAAAAGCTCATCCGTAGTGCTTTTAATCTTTGCAGCATCCTCGCTGCTCATGACCTGGCGCACCTTGGTAACCTGATCTTCAACCTTCTTCTTCATGTCGGCGGGTACTTTATCGCCCAGGTCACGCAGGGTTTTCTCGGCTGTGTAAGCAGCATTGTCGGCATTATTGCGTGCCTCGACCAGTTCCTTACGGTGGCGGTCATCTTCAGCGTGCTCCTCCGCTTCTTTGCGCATGCGCTCGACCTCATCTTCTCTCAAGCCTGAAGAAGCGGTGATGGTAATGTGCTGGCTGCGGCTTGTGGCTTTGTCCTGAGCAGTGACCTTGATGATGCCGTTAGCATCGATGTCAAAGGTCACCTCGATTTGCGGGATGCCGCGCGGCGCCGGCGGGATACCGTCCAGGTTAAACCTCCCCAGCGATTTGTTGTCCGTTGCCATCGGGCGCTCGCCCTGAAGCACGTGAATCTCCACCTGGGACTGCCCATCACTGGCGGTTGAGAAGATCTGGCTTTTGCGGGTTGGGATGGTGGTGTTGCGCTCGATAAGCGGGGTGGCGACGCTGCCCAAGGTCTCGACCGACAGAGTGAGGGGGGTGACGTCTAAAAGCAGGATGTCTTTCACCTCGCCTCCCAATACCCCGGCCTGGATCGCTGCGCCTACAGCAACCACCTCATCCGGGTTGACACCTTTATGAGGCTCTTTGTTGAACAGTCGGCGCACAGCTTCCTGGACGGCAGGCATGCGCGTCATACCGCCTACCAGCACCACCTCATTGATTTCTGAGGGCTGGAGGGTGGCGTCTTTCAGAGCTTGCTGTACCGGTCCCAGGGATTGTTCAACTAAATCACCGGTCAACTGCTCGAGCTTGGCGCGCGTCAGGTTCATCACCAGATGCTTGGGACCACTGGCATCGGCGGTGATGTAAGGCAGGTTGATCTCCGTCTGCATCATGCTGGAGAGCTCGATCTTGGCTTTCTCGCCGGCCTCCCTCAAGCGCTGCAAAGACTGGCGGTCCTGGCGCAGGTCGATGCCGTTGGTCTTCTTGAACTCATCGGCAATGTACTCAACGATGCGCACGTCAAAATCATCACCACCCAGGAAGGTGTTGCCGTTGGTGGAGCGCACCTGGAATACTCCGTCACCCACATCCAGGATGGAAATATCGAAGGTACCGCCGCCCAGGTCATAAACGGCGATCACCTCATCCTTCTTCTTGTCCAGCCCATACGCCAAAGAAGAAGCCGTGGGCTCGTTGATGATACGCAGTACCTCCAGGCCGGCGATCTTGCCAGCGTCTTTGGTGGCGTTGCGTTGAGCGTCGTTGAAGTATGCTGGGACGGTAATCACTGCCTGGGTGATTGTCTCGCCCAGATAAGCTTCTGCGTCTGTCTTGAGTTTACCCAAGATCATTGCCGAAATTTCGGGCGGAGAATATTCCTTGCCATCCAGCACAACACGCACATCGCCGTTAGGGGCTTTGGCGACTTTGTAAGGCATGCGTGAGACGGCGCGCTGCACCTCGGGGTCGTTAAATTTGCGCCCCATGAAGCGTTTGATGGAAAAGATGGTGTTTTCGGAGTTGACCACAGCCTGGTTGCGAGCTACCCGACCAATCAGTCGCTCGTGGTTCTTGTTGACGGCTACTACCGAAGGCACCAGCCGTTCCCCCTCAGCCGAAGGGATGACAACCGGCTCTCCACCTTCCATGACGGCCACCACCGAGTTGGTGGTCCCTAGATCAATGCCAATGATTTTTCCCATATAATTTCCTCCATTATGATGTCAATTATTTGGCCACCCTTACCCGAGCGGGGCGGAGCACCCGATCTCCGAGTAAATAGCCATGCTGCAAGACTTCGATAATTTGCCCGCTCTGGTGATCGGCGCTCTCCTCCTGGGTGATGGCTTCGTGCAGGTTTGGGTCAAATAGCTGTCCTTCAATATTCATGATTTTTAAACCTTCGGCCTCCAAACTAGCCAGCAGCTTGTGGTAAATGAGCTCGATACCCTCTGCCCAGGCTACTCCCTCATCATTTTGCGGTCGCTTTTTCAAGGCTCGCTCCAGGTCATCCAGAATCTCCAGATAGCGTTTAATGACATTTCCCGCTGCGGTCTGGTAGGCTTGGGCCTGGTCGCGCTCGAGGCGCTTCTTGAAGTTCGCAAACTCGGCCCGCGACCGCTGCCATCCGTCCAGGTATTCATTAGCCTTCGCCTGGGCTTCTGCCAGTTCGAGTTTCAGAGCTTCGATATCCTCTGGAGCAATCAGCTCCACTATTTCATCTGCTGAGGCAGGGCTGGTCTCATGCGCGTTGTTTGCCTGAGAGTCCTTGCGTTCCTGCGCGGTGTGGTTTGACTCTGGAGCCTGCTCCGTCTCCTCGTGGTTACCTTTATGCTCGTCAGGCGAGGTTTTCTGGGTAGGTTCACGTGTTTCTTCGACCATTGTTCTGATTGCTAACTCCTTATCGTAGTTGCAAGATTCGGGCAGAGATACTATTCTGTTAAGTTCTCTACGAACAGATCGCTCAGCAGACCGGCGACAAAGCGGACTGTGGAAATAGACCGGCCGTAAGACATGCGGATTGGGCCGAGAACGCCCAGCGCCCCCGTCGCCAGGCCAGGCACACCGTAGCGGGCTAACACCATGGAGCAGTCGCGCAGTTCTTCCCAGGTGCCTTCGCCTCCGATAAGCACCTGAACGCCTTCGGCCCCGGCAGTTAATACCGTGCGCGAGAGAAGGTCTTCCAGCAGCGAGCGTTCCTCCAGGATGCGCAGGGCTTTACGGGCTCCTTCTGCCTCGGCAAATTCGGGCTCAGCCAGGAAATTAGCTAGCCCATCCCGGTATACTTCGCCAGCCAGGGTCTCACCCTGACGGGTCATTTCTTCCTGGACGAGCTTGAGCACATCCTGTTCCAGCGCATCCAGCTGGACTGTGAGAGAACTCATGCCTTCTGCAGTCAGCTCCTGGCAGAGCTGGTTGAGGTGGTTAGCGGCTGCGCTCAGGCGGTCTTGCGGGACGGGTTCAGCCAGAGCCAAAATCTGCTGGCGGACCTGGCCACCCGCCAGGACCAGAACCATCAACACCTGCCGGCCGTGTGTGGCGATCAGTTCCAGGTGCTTGTAACGCGCCTTCTCAGCATGAGGCGTGGTGACCAGTGAGGCGGCCTGGGATTGGTGAGCCAGGACTGAAGCTGCCAGGCGCATCCAGCGCTCTACATCGTATCCGGTCTGGTAAAACTGATGGGTAATGGTACGCTTGGTGGTGGCTGGCAGATCGGTCTGGCCCATGAGCTGGCGCACAAAATAGCGATAACCCTCCTCGGTCGGCACACGGCCGGCGGAGGTGTGCGGCTGGCGCAGATAGCCGGCCTCGGTCAGCTCGACCATCGTGTTACGCACAGTTGCAGAACTGATGTCCAGACCATATCGTTTCAGCAGGTGATGAGAACCGACCGGTTGGGCGGTTTCGATGTAATCGTGAATCACCAGGGTCAGGATCACTTTTTGGCGTTGACCAAGCTCAGACATAGCACTCCTATTATTTTAGCACTCTCGGGTCGAGAGTGCTAAAATGTCAATAATGATGATACCACGCCGGGCATAGATCGTCAAGTACGCGGGAGCGTTATCGAAGGGTGAACGCATCTAAATTTATCTAGACAGGAATGGACATTCTGGCTTATCATT
>CAZPWU010000272.1:0-4228 GCA_964590325.1 uncultured Anaerolineaceae bacterium
GTGTGCGTTTAGTGATCAATATGCGGTTTGAACACCGAGATAAGCTTAACTCTCAGGATATTCCGCTGCGCATCCTTTGGCTGCCCACATTCGATTCACCATTAATACCGATACCTCTTGGCGCACTGCGGCGCGGAGTGACCGCGGCTCTGGAGACGATCCAGGAAGGTGGGAAAGTATTTGTGCATTGTTCAAGAGGTAGGCATCGGGGCGTGGCGATGGGTGCAGCAATCCTGATCGCGCAAGGAAATACCCCTGAAGAGGCTATGCGTCTAATAAAAGACCTCCGTCAGAATGCCGATCCATATATCTGGTATATCCGACGGTGGATTCTTAAATATGCTGCTGATTGGAAAGCCAGAACTGTATCGCCCGGATGAGCGGTTCAAGCCACATCGATAAAAACTTTCATGGTTTTATCCCGTTGCCGGTCAATAAAGCGATAAGCCTCCAGGTATTCTTCCATCGGGAAGTGCTTTGACATCAACGGCACGGTCAGTAATTTCCCGGACTCAACCAACTCCACAGCACGCTGATAATCCTCGCGTTTATACATTAACGTGCCGTGTATATTAAGCTCCCTGTCCTGGACCAAGCCCAGGTCGATGCGCGGTTTTTCGCCGAAAACCCCTACGACAACGATTATGCCACCCTTTTGGATGTTGGTGATTGCCGCCGAAATGGTGGGCTCCACCCCTACACATTCGAAAGCGATATTGTATCCGTCTGATCCAAAGACCCGTTTGGAGGCCTGTCCCAGGGGTTCTTCGTTCGCATTCGAGGTTGCCTCCAGGCCGCACTGGCTGGCAATCTCCAGCCTGTAAGAGCTCAAATCGGTGATGAGCACATTCGCCCCTGCACTTCGAGCCACCTGAGCTACCAGGTTACCGATTGGTCCTGCCCCTAATACAACCACGTGTCGACCCGACAGGCTGCCTGCTCGCGAAACCGCATGTACCGCTACTGAGATTGGCTCGACCAGGGCCCCTTGTTCGTAAGTGAATGTCTCGGGTAAGGGGATGATTTTGTCAGCAGTTGTAATCCATAGTTCCTGGGCACAGCCCGGGGCTTGAAATCCCTGGACTTTTAGCTTATCGCAGATGTGATAATCGCCGCGTCGGCATGGGGCACACTCCCCACATACTATCTGGGGCATAGCGGTAACTTTCATTCCGGGCATTAATCCAGTCACACCAGCACCGAGTGCCTCGACCGAAGCAGAAAACTCGTGACCCTGTACAACCGGATAACCGGTATAAGGATGCTTGCCGTGGTAAACATGGACATCAGAGCCACACACGCCGATCCGTTGAATGCGTAGTAGCACTTCGCGGGGTCCTGGGTCGGGTACGCTGACATCATGTATCGCTATTTCACCGGGCGCAGTCATGATCGCTTGTTTCATTTAATTTCCTTTTTATTAGGAGAGTTTAATAGAATATTCCAACCGAGTTAAACCTCATCCAGCTTGACGATTTTCCCTTCAAGCCTGGCTTTCTCGGCTGCAAAAGCCATCAGATGGCTTTCCAGAGCTTGTTGGGCAGTGGTCAGGGCTACCTCACTGTCGTTTTGCAGGCTATGTACAAATACGGCCATCAAGGCAAAATCACCCCCACCATGCCCCTCTCCAAGAATGGTGCTGGTATTAAAGTGGATTTTCCGGTCACTACAGTGCTCATTGACCTCGATCCAGGATCCCCCCATCCCGAGAAAAGCTTGCAGACTGGCACGTGAACCTTCGATACGGGTGGTACGGCCCTCCATATGCGAATGCCCGTGCATGGTGAGTGTGGCGGATGGACCATCTTCGAACTGCATCAGAACCACTTGGTGATCTACCACTTCAATTATATTGTAGCTTCGCTACCGTTACCCCTTCTCCACCCTCTTTTTCTCCTCCGGGTTCAAAAGATTTGACATACTCGTGTGTGCTGAGGATCTCACGCACTGCCTGGCGCAGCTTACCCGTGCCCTTCCCGTGGATGATACGCACCCAGGGTAGGCCTGCCAGGTAAGCAGCGTCCAGGTAACGTTCCAGGGCCTCAATTGCGTCTTCGGCGCGCTGACCGCGCAGGTCAAGCTCTATGCCTGGGGAAACCGGGAGATTGAAGGTTACGGGCCTCTGGTTCACATTCGATTGGCGGTTATCGTCGAGTGACTGTTGAGTTATCAGCGGTTCCGGTTGACTCCTGACAGCTTCGAGCTCAGACCGACGTGCCCGAATACGCAGCATACCCACCTGTACTTCTGCTTCTTCTTCGCCCAATGAAGTAACTACTCCCTGGGTGTTTAGCGTCTTTAGACGGACTTTATCACCCAGGCGTATTGCACCCCGCCTTGTTATAAAAGCAGGTGGTTCACTGATTTCGACAGGGAGTCTCTCAAGGGGTTTTTTAACTTTTTCTTCTATATCTTGTACTTTTTCTTCGATGGCTTGGATGGTTTCTAGGGGTTGTCGAGCGCGTGCCAGGGCGCGACGTGCTTCGCGCAGTTCCTCTTGAAGCTCCTTTAATTGGGCCTCAGAATCGGTGCGTGCCGCTTCCAGCACCGCACGCCGTTCCTCCTCAATTTTATCCAGGTGTTTCATCAGATCTGTGCGTAAGTTTTCGGCTTCATGACGAGCTTTCTCGGCGACTGTGCGTGCCTGGCGTGCCAGGTCGCGTTGGCGATGGATTTCATCCAGCAAATCTTCAGCGCGTTGGTCTTCAGGACTGATCTCGGTGCGCGCTACAGCGATGATATCCTCGGGTAAGCCCAATCGCTGAGCGATTGCCAGGGCATTAGAACGTCCTGGCAATCCTATCGTCAGGTGGAAAGTAGGACGCAGTGTCTCCAGGTCGAACTCCACACTGGCGTTGACCACCCCAGGGGTGGCGTGTGCAAATGCTTTTAGCTGCGGGTGGTGGGTCGTAACCAATGTGGTGATACCACGCGCTAACAGGTGGGACATGATGGCGCGCGCCAGCGCAGCCCCCTCCTGCGGGTCAGTACCAGCACCCAACTCGTCCAGGATGACGAGAGACAGGTGGTCGGCGCGATTCAGGACGTTAATGATATTTGTGATGTGACCTGAAAAGGTGGAGAGGGACTGTTCAATGGACTGTTCATCACCGATATCAGCGTAGATATCATGAAAGATGCTGATCTCCGAGCCGGAGTGGGCGGGAATGTGTAACCCACTCTGCGCCATTAGAGCCAGCAAGCCAACAGTCTTCAGGCTGACAGTCTTCCCGCCGGTGTTGGGACCCGTGATGATCATGGCATAAGTATCCGGGTCAAGTTCGACATCTATTGGGACAACCGTTTGGGGATCAAGCAAGGGATGGCGTGCCTGATAAAGGTGGATCACACTTCCGGGGTGATGGACACCCTTGGGAAGTGTTGATCGGCTTTCACTCCGGATCGGTCTTAAAGTTGGCTCAGTCCCCCTGATATCTTCGGCATATTTTGCACGAGCGAATGCCAGGTCTAGCTCAGCAATAATTTCGACTGTTTGTTGGATATCATCAGAGTGTAATCCAACTTGCGCAGATATTTCTGCTAGAATACGCCGTTCCTCGTCGCGCTCAGCCAGCTGAAGCTCACGGTATTGGTTATTATGCTCAACCACTGTGAGCGGTTCAACGAATAGAGTAGCTCCAGAGGCAGATTGGTCGTGGACAATGGATTTAATTCGACCCTTAAATTCCGCACGCAGCGGAAGGACGTAACGCCCATCCCGCTGGGTGATGAGTGTTTCCTGCAGCAAGGGGGCGGTCTTTGGATCGCTGACCATGCGCTGTAGCTTCGTGAGCAGACGGTCGTGAGCAATGCGCAGGTCGCGACGGATATGGGTTAACTTTTCAGAGGCGGAGTCCAGGATTTCCCCGCGGTCGGAGATGGCACGAGTAATTGCTTCTACTAACCCGAATGGAGCTGGCATTTGAGCTGCGATATCGGATAAATTCGGAAATTGCCCTGCCAGGCGTTCAAACATGCGTGTCAAGGTCCGTGCTGCGATGAGGGTAGATTTAATATCCAGCAGGTCAACAGGTGGCAGCACGCCACCATGGTTCGCCAGGTCGACTACGGCGCGCACATCGCGCACACCGCCGATGGTCAGGTCAGGACGGGTGGCGAGTAACTGGACAGCCTCGCGAGTCTCAGCCTGACGTTGTTGCGCTTCTTCTAGAATTCGCGTTGGGCGCAGGGAACGGGCCTTTTCAGCCGAGCCTGCAAAAGCGGTGTA